>JAAUQA010000454.1 GCA_012032855.1 Candidatus Competibacteraceae bacterium | reverse complement strand
GCTGGCCTCAACGCACTGGCCCCGCCTCACACCATCCCTGCTCTAGTTCATGAAGACCATGCTAGTCATCTGCTGGCGATGGAAGCTGTTCCTCAGCCTCACGCTAATTGGAAAACGCTGTTGCTGTGCGGCCAAGTGTCTGATAACCACATCGACCAATTTGCGCAATTGCTGGGCACTATCCATCGCCGCGCTTATGAACGTCGTGATGAAGTCGCTCCGGCCTTCAAAGATGTCTCATTCTTCGAGTCGTTACGGTTGGAGCCGTACTACAATTACACCGCCGAACAGCTTCCGCCCGCCGCCGATTTTCTGCACGGTTTGATCGCAGAAACTCGCCAGCAGCGCATCACGTTGGTTCACGGTGATTACAGCCCCAAAAACATTCTGGTGTATCAAGATTGCCTGATTTTGCTAGATCACGAAGTGATCCACTGGGGTGATCCCGCCTTCGACGTGGGCTTCTCGCTGACTCACCTGCTCAGTAAAGCGCGCCACCTGCCGGCGCATCGCACCACTTTTACTGCTGCTACCAGGCGATACTGGCAAGTATACAGCGACGCGCTGAGCGATGTTCCGTGGGGCGGTAAGCTGGAAGCTCGTGCGGTACAACACACGCTGGCCTGCATGTTAGCCCGCGTCGCCGGGCGTTCGCCGCTGGAATATCTCGACGCTACCGAGCGCGTCCGACAGCAAGAAGCTGTACTCGGTTTGATCAAAAATCCGCCCGCAACCATCAATACACTGATTCAAAACCTCAGCGTGGTTCCTTGAAAATTCTAGATAGCCGGGGACGCCCGATAGTAAAAACGACCTACAACTGGACTCCATAAAGTTAGCCGGAATTAAACCGGGCAAAGAGGTTGCCGTTGCGGTTGATGTGGCCTTAAGCCATTTTTATTAGGTTGGGCAGTACATTTAGGCAAGGAAGCACTGGACAGTCCGGCGATGGTCCAGCAGTTGCTGACCCGGATTGCATGACGAACTTTCGTTACAATCCGGCGCCCATTTCAAGGCACCGGATTGCAATACCAACTTACTCCACTAGCTCAACTTTCAAGCCCGCCGGTGCAAACGTCAGTTTGACCCCCTTTTGGGTAGAAAGAAGCTGCATGACGACGCCGTTGGTGTTCCTCATGGCCGTAGCGGACCCACCCTTAACCACTGTTACTCCTGCCTCGCCGGCAAGGAAATCGCCGTTCAAATCTTTTGCCTCTACGAGGTTGAACACCTCACCCTTTGCACTGATCTTGGAGACACCCAAATCCACGACTGACAAACCTTTGATTGTGAAATTGTGGGTAGTACCATCGTACATGGTCAGTGTGCCAGAACCCCACTCAACGCCAATTCCGAGGGCCACCGAGGTACTCTCCAATTCGACGGTCCCGGATACCTTGGGCGCGGGCACGACACTAATCGCGTAGGACTCAACATAAACCGCTTCGGCCTCGTCTCCGACTTTAATCTTTGAAAGATCAACATCCTCCGCGACTTCGAGCACCAGCGTCCTCTCTACTCCACGCAGAGTCACTGTTCGATTCTTAACATCAATAGCTTGCACAGCGCCCACCGCAGCAATACTATTGGTAATCATCGCCGCAGGTTTCTCACCGGGTTCTGCTCGTTCCACACTCGTTGTTTCAAGCCGTTTTTTTACTCCACTTCCCTTCGGTCCTAATGCGACTGCAAACCCCTCGTAATAAGACATCAGCACTCGGTCGCCACGCTTGACTTGGTTAAAGTTGCGCACTTCGGGACCAGCCGTAAACTTGACTTCGTCACCCTCAGGCCTTTCAGGGTGAACTCTCGGGTTTTCTCATCAATGGCCACCACCGTTAGCGCTGCGACACACGCATCTTCCACTATCGTGCCAGGCGTGCCTGAATCCTCGGCAGCAAACACCGCCAGGGGCGTGCACAGCATCATTGCCAATAAAGACATCGATTGCAAAGTACGTTGCACTCTAGTATTTTCTCCTGATTGGTTCGTAACTATTGGACCGAACATCAATACTTGCCCAGCCTGCCCTTTTAAAGCGACCGATTATAGTTATCCATGACACAGCTTACCAGATTGTGGATACTTCAGCGTTTTGAACTGATCAGTGTACTACTCACGGCTACCATGAGCGCGCTGCAGGACCCCGTCATCTTCAGCACCGATGCCTGGGAGAACATCCGCTATGGCCTTCCCGATGTCAGTGATACAGACGTGCTCAGCGCTGCTGAAGCTACCCATGCGACGGAATTTCTTGACCAGCTACCGTAGGGTTTAAACACCTTTCTCGGTGAGCGTAACATCCGCCTTTCCGAACGGGTAGTTCAGGAAGCGCTGGAACGACTGATACAATCCGTACTACGCCCATTATCGCTCATCGTCTCGCTACGGTGCGCCGAGTTGATCAGATTCTAGTGCTTGATCACGAGCGGATTGTTGCCAGCGGTCGCCAAGACGAATTGGTTGCAGAAGATGGACTTTTTGCGCGGGCGACCTTGCAATTCCGCGAGCCTTCTCAGTCGCGGGGAGTGGTTATCCATCAACTACAGGAAACATCATGACTGAATCACTGCATATTGTTTGCCCACATTGTGAGGCGGTAAATCGTATTCCGCAGGCACGATTAGACGATGGACCAAAATGCGGGAAATGTCATCAAACGCTGTTTACTGGTCAGCCGGTAGAATTGAATGAACAACAGTTTAATCGCCACAACGAGCGTAACGATATACCGCTCCTGGTGGATTTCTGGGCATCATGGTGCGCCCCCTGCAAAATGATGGCTCCGGCCTACCAACAGGCTGCACTCGAGCTTGAGCCTCAAGTCCGGTTGGCCAAGGTAAATACCGAACAGGAGCAGGCAATTGCAATGCGGTACAGGATTCAGAGCATCCCGACCTTGGCGCTATTCCGAAAGGGGCGGGAAGTGGCCAGACAGTCCGGTGCGATGGGCGTGGCCGATATCGTGCGATGGGTTCGAGCCGGGCTCAACCGAGCATAATGCATGATTGGGAACAAGGTACAGAACGAAACACCGGTTGAGCTGAGGGTGGCGATTATCGGGGCGGGGATCGCCGGACTTTGCGCTGCTCGCATACTCCATGACCAAGGCCATATTGTTCAGGTTTTTGAAAAGGCGCGTGGTCCGGGCGGGCGCACGGCAACTCGTCGCAGCGGTGGCTATGCTTTCGATCACGGTGCGCAATACTTTACCGTGAAAGATCCACGTTTCGATTGTCAGGTCGAATCCTGGCTTGATGCCGGTATAGTCCAACCCTGGCAAGGGCCAATTGCCGCCCTAACCGGTGGTGAGATCACGTTCAAACCGAACCAAATCAAACGTTATGTCGGTGTGCCTGGCATGAGTGCTATGGCACGGCATCTAGGACACGAAGTGCCGATTCGTTATCAGACTCACGTGTTGGACCTCAACCGCGTCGGTAACCATTGGTGTTTAACCGATGAGGCGGTACAGCCAATCGGCGATTTCGATACCGTGCTACTGACGACGCCTCCTTTACAAGCGTTGCCGTTGCTGAAGTTGATCCCCAAGTTGGCGCAGCAGGTAAGCCTAGTCGATATGGCGCCTTGCTGGGCATGTCATGGCGGTCTTTAAGACGCCGTTGGCTATTCCCTTCGACGGGGCTTTTGTCCAGGATGAGC
>JAAUQA010000453.1 GCA_012032855.1 Candidatus Competibacteraceae bacterium | reverse complement strand
ATTATCTAAAGTGCAGGGCTGTTCAATGGTGATTTTCCCCATTGCGGGGAATGATCCGGGGCGGGGGTAAATATCAATAAATGTGTTCCTTAGCATCCCCCCGTTATCCCTACCAGCCCCTCCAGGAGGTAGGCCTGTGTTGCCATTTGCCGAACAGCCCTGCTGCAAAGCATTAGCTTGATTAGGATAAGTGTAGTCGGTGTAAAGCGGTCGGAGAAAGTTAACAATTTGTCATTTGACTGTGCAAGGACTGACTTACACACTGCGCCTATTATCTACTGAACTTCCCGCCTAAGGAGTAACCCCATGCCTGATCCCATCTCTCGCAATCCGATTAGCGGACATGCTCCAGCACCATCGGCCTTCAATTATGTGGATAAAGCGACAAGCGCAGAACACCGGGTCGTAAGCACCAAGACGGATGATGGCGCCACCAAGCTGCAACAGTTCAGTCAGGACAAAGTAGGCATTAACCAGCGTCGTAACGGCCATTGGAAAGTCGGCGCGTTTCATGTGTTTAATTTTTTGACCGCCGGGATCGTCGGCTATACCGGCAAACTATGCGCTAATTCCTCGCGCATGGGCTCACAGAAAAGCGGCTGGTTCACCAATGTGGTCAAGGATTATGGTCAGACTTACCTGAACGCCACTCAGGACAGCGGTAAAGTCATTAATACGCTTACCAAAGGCTGGAGTGAGGGATTAGGCAGCGTGGCTACAGTGGGCATGGGGCCACTAGGCCGACTGGTTCAAAACAGCAGCCACAACAAAGCGGTGAATCAGGCGTTCGGCAACGCCATGCAGCGCGAATTCGGCGCGCAGCGCAATTACAACTCGATCAAGGACTTGAATCAGCACTCTGTGCAGCAGGCTGAAAAGGACGTTTATCGGAAATTGAATGCCGAAGCGAGCACTGTAAAAGGTTTCGCCGAGCAGGATTTACTGAACACGGGCGATTACACCACGAATGCAGTACGCATGGTGACCTATACCGGCAGCGATAGCATGAAAGCGGCGTTTTCAAAGTTTGCAGCTAATGAGCACTCGGCTGAAAACGCCTTATTCTGCCAATGGTCCAGCCCTACGCTGGACAAGCTTGATCCGCAATCACCGAATCACGACCCGGATTACACTTTATCGAAAAAAGAGCTGTTAACCGTACAGCAAGACTTTGTTGAGTCCGCAGGAAAGTATGAGCTGAATCTGTCTTCCGGAGTTAAAGGGGGCAAACGTCAGCGCGATGGCAGCACCAGCGACGGTCTGGCCCCTGCGCTCACCAGGGCTTTAGGCGACTATCAAAATCGGTTGAACAACGCCCAGCAGCAAGTCAAGTTAAACCCCAACTCACCAGAAGCCAGAAAGAATCTGCAAGCCATCGAGAACGAGCGCTTAAGTCTCGACGACAGCCAGGCAATGCTCCCGCATCTGCAAAATGCCGATAAAGATATTTCGAGTGTGGTCAACGATACCTTTGCGCGCTTTAGCACGCACGTCAACGAAAAAGTCAACCAACTGGGCGTTGCGCCGCAACTCGAAAAACAGGTCGAAGCAGAACGTACCGAAATGCAATCGCTGAGCACCGATATCGAAAAGGATATTCAGAACACCAAGTCGTCACTTGCTCAGGCTGAAAAAGACCAGAAGCTGGCGCAAATGCATCTCGACGAGAAACCCAATGACTGGTACTTGAAAAGGACCAGGGACGAAGCGGCTGACAAGGTTACTGAACTCAAAGACCAACTTCAGATGGAGCAGGATTTACTGCGGATGGCCAAAGGGCGGCCTCCGCTTGAGGTCAAACTGCAAGCCGAATACCAATCCATACTGCAAAACAACCCGAATGTTTTCGCCATCGATACCGGCGAAGCCAAGCCGGAAGACGTGCAGCAGTTACACGCGTGGCTGGGGCAACACAAGAATCAGCAGATTTGCGCCAAGCCTAATAACAACGGCGGCTGGGATTTTTACGTCGATCGCGGCAAAACCGCAAGCAAAGAAGATCGCCTGAATGTGGCCAAGCCGTTAATGCAAATAGGACAATCGGTGGCGAAGCAGAATCTGCAGAAAAACCTGGAAACGCTCAATAACGCGATCGATAAACTGGACAAGGAAATTAACGATCCCAATACTTATTTTATGCTGGATCACAACGGCAATCGCACGGGTCAGCGGCAGCGGATCGATGGAAGGACAGCCTTAGGCGACCAACAGCGCCTGCAGGAACTCCAACAGCAAAAAGAGCGCGTCAGCCGAGACCTGCAAACTCTCCAACAGCCGGCGGCGAATGTGGCGGACATCAGAGGTATTGAGGCCGTAGTCCAGGGCGCTTTCATCGATACCGTGCCCAAGAATTGGACGCCGCCTCAGGACTTGCTGGCACAGGGTACAGTGGACCCGGATGATGTCACCCAGGCTGCTTTTGACCACGCCGCCAGCACCCAAGGCTTGACAGGCGCGCAACTGCAACAAGTCATGGTTGATATCTTTGCCGGCTGATGAAACCCAATATATTGGCTGGCCGGGCCAGACTCGGCCAGCCAATAGCCCAAGGGAAACACATTATGTCAAAGTCTCATATGCAACACCTGACCGACGAGCTGGGCGACGCCATCGGCCTGCCCGACCTGGCGCTGGACGAAAAAGATTTCGTCTGCATTGTCAGTGAAGATGGGGTCGTGTTGAATCTGGATTACTTCGAGGATGAAGATACGCTGGTGATGTACACCACCGTGGGTGAAATTCCCGATGACAAGCGCCTGAAGCTATACCAAGAAATGCTGCGGGCCAATTTTTTCTGGGAAACCACCGCCGGGGCGACCCTGTGCCTGGACCCGGAGATCGATCTGGCGCTGCTGATGGCCAATGTCACCGTGGCCGATATGAGCTTGCCCCAGTTGATGAACATATTGGACCATTTCACCAAGCTGGCTTGGGCCTGGTCCGACCGTATCCGTGCGCTGATTGGGGAACAGCAAGACGCCGCCGAACGACCGGTCCAGGCCGAACAAGCGCCTGGGATGTTCGATCCCTCACGCTTGGCCTAAGGCGAGGCAGCCACCGATGACCGATTCGATCAGAAACCCGTTGACCGGCCAGAAACCCTCTGCCCTGGAGTGAACCGGCATGAGCCTTGAAAATGCACAAGCCGTCCTGGCTGAGCTGGGCGTTCAGATGGGCATTGATCAGCTGACGTTCAATGGCGAGGGCCTTTGCAGCATCGGCCTGGACGATTTCATATTGAATATAGAGCTGACTACCAATGGCGAGACCCTAACCCTGACGGCGTGGCTTGCAGAAATTCCCGAGGGACGCCGTAGCGAAGCCGCCCAGCGCATCGCCGACGCCAACTATCTGTTTTATGGCACCCAGGGCGCAACCCTGGGGATGAACCGCAACACCGGGGATGTGGTGCTGGCGGTGCGGATGCCGACGATGGGCTTGCCGGACTGGCAGTACTTCTTGATGCGTTCGAGCTGTGTTCCTTTCAGCTTCATGCGCCGCGTGAACAGCACCATCACGTCGCACGTCTCGAGGTTTTCGAGCCCGGGCAGATCGCTATCGGTCTTGCGAATCGCCTGCGTGCACTTGATCGGGTAGTACTTTCGAGGTGCTTCTTGAGGAGCGCCAGTGACGGCGTTCGAGTCGTACTCCAGCGAGCCGGACACCA
>JAAUQA010000452.1 GCA_012032855.1 Candidatus Competibacteraceae bacterium | reverse complement strand
TTTTAGGGAATAAAATCAATAACAGCAGCAGATAGAGTAGAAATATCGATTTGAAGAAGATCCCCCAGCGACGTTGCGGCGCTGCTCTACCAAAGCAGCAAAAGCGAGACGCTCGACCAAGGTATCGGCGGTGCGTTTGTTATCGGCAGAGGCATGAGCGGTAGTGGGTTTTACGAATTCGCTCATGTGATCTCCTGCCCCAATAGACTGTGTGAAAAGTCGTTTCATCGGTTCGTCTCCAAATGTTCAAGGACGTCCTTGAGATCCTGGGTTAGCGGTGCGCTAACGCAAACCTCTCGTTTGCCGAGCGCAAACATCACACTGTGGGCGTGCAAAAACAAGCGTCGTAACCCCAGTCGTCGCATGGTTTGGTTGCAGTAGGGATCACCGTATTTGTCGTCCCCAGCAACCGGGTGCCCTGAATGCGCGGCATGAACCCGAATTTGATGCGTGCGGCCGGTGTGCAAGATGGCCTCCAGCAACGCCGCACGTCGCCAAAGGCTGATCGGCTTAAAGCGAGTATGGGCCTGTTTGCCGTCAAGGAGCACTTCCACCCGTCGTTCGCCGCTGCGTAACACATTCTTGCGCAGGGGTAGCGATACATCACAGGTTCCCTTTTCCCACCGTCCGCATACCAAGGCGAGGTAGCGTTTATCCATAGTTCCTAAACGCATTGCCTCATGGACAGCTGCCAAGGCTTGTGGGGTTTTGGCCAACACCAAGCAACCACTGGTGTCCCGATCCAAACGATGGGCAAGCTCTAAATAAAGCCCGGGGCGCAGGACTCTGAGTGCTTCGATAATACCGAAAGGCAGGCCGCTGCCTTTATGCACAGCAATACCGGCAGGTTTGTTAAGTATCAGCACCTCTGCATCTTCTAACAGAATAGCGTGTTCAAGTTTCCGCAGTAACGGGGACGGCGGTGTCGCAACAGGTTCTTGAGTTGCCGAACGCAGTGGGGGTAAGCGTATTTGATCGTCTAGTTGCAAGCGATACGCGGGACCAATTCGACCGCCGTTTACGCGTACTTCACCGGTACGTAAAATTCTATAAATTAAACTTTTGGGAACCCCTTTAAGGGTGCGGAACAGAAAATTATCAATGCGTTGGCCTGCATATTCGGGGGCAATTGGAACGGTGCGTACAGTTGGGCGCGGTTCTGAGTTTGTCATAACTAATTGAGGGATAGGATGCAATAGGGTGACCCTTTTGTCCGGGCCGGCTTTATTAAAGACGATTTCTTCACGCCCGCCAAGCTTGAAACCCTGAGTGTCGGGCCATTTGTGCTGAAATCGAGATTTCACGGCTGGATACATTGTAGCCTGCTGATGGGACTGTTATAGTGAACCAAACTTGCGTTGCACAGCCTTATGATTCAGCGCAGTTGATTACTCGAACATATGCTTCACAGCCTGCCTCTTGAGGAGACGGGCCTTGATAAGGGTTTATGATCGCTCAACCCTTTACACTGAGCGATAGCAAGTTGCGCTCCCCCTTCCCCGTTGTTGCAAGGCGCAGACCGCGCGTTGGGCGTATCAGCCGGTTCGTTACTCGGACTTCGGCGCCTTCCCTCTGATCCTGCCCTACGCGGACTACCCCTGATGACAACCGTGATGGTCTCTGGTTGAGCGCTGGAGTCTGTAATGAAAAGAATGCTCATCAACGCAACACAATTGGAAGAGTTGCGGGTAGCCATCGTGGATGGCCAAAAATTATATGATTTAGATATCGAAACTCCCTCGCGGGAGCAAAAAAAATCCAATGTCTATAAGGGACGTATCACGCGCGTTGAGCCCAGCCTGGAGGCAGCCTTTGTCGATTATGGCGCCGAACGGCACGGTTTTTTGCCCTTTAAGGAAATCAACCGTAGCTACTTCGACACTCAAGCTGCAGCGACGGGAGGGCGTCCCAGCATCAAGGAAGCCATCAAAGAAGGACAGGAAATCGTCGTCCAGGTGGAAAAAGAAGAGCGTGGTAACAAGGGTGCAGCGCTCACCACCTTTATCAGCCTAGCGGGTCGTTATCTGGTGCTTATGCCCAATAATCCCCGAGCAGGCGGAGTATCTCGCCGTATTGAAGGAGATGAACGCCAGGAAATCCGTGAGGTCATGGCCAACCTGAACGTGCCCGAAGGCATGGGGCTGATTGTCCGCACCGCCGGTATGGGGCGTTCCCTTGATGAATTACAATGGGACCTGGATTATTTGCTGCATTTGTGGGACGCCATTGAGTTGGCTTCGCAATCCCGCAAAGCACCGTGCTTGATTTATCAGGAAAGCAACATCATCATTCGCGCCTTGCGTGACTACCTGCGTGCCGACATTGGCGAAATCCTGGTCGATGACCCGCAAGTGCATCAACATGCTCGGGATTTCATAGAACAGGTGATGCCGCAAAACCTGTCCAAGCTCAAGCTGTATCAGGATCACATCCCACTATTCAGCCGCTTCCAGATCGAAAGCCAGATTGAAACCGCTTATCTTCGCACGGTCAGCCTGCCTTCGGGCGGTGCGATAGTGATTGATTACAGCGAGGCGTTGGTGTCAATCGATATTAACTCGGGACGCGCCACCAAAGGCAGTGATATTGAAGAAACCGCGCTGAATACCAATCTGGAAGCCGCAGATGAAATTGCCCGCCAGTTGCGTTTACGCGATTTGGGAGGCTTGGTGGTGATTGATTTTATCGACATGTCTGCAGGTCGCAATCAACGAGAAGTTGAGAATCGGCTGCGCGAAGCCTTGAAAATGGACCGAGCGCGGGTGCAAGTGGGGCGTATTTCACGCTTCGGATTATTGGAAATGTCGCGGCAACGGCTGCGCCCGTCACTGGATGAAGCCAGCCACGTAATTTGCCCTCGTTGCAATGGGCAAGGGACGATACGCGGTGTGGAATCTCTGGCGTTGGCAGTGCTAAGGTTGCTGGAAGAAGAAGCGATGAAGGAGCGCACCAGCCAGGTTGTTGTACAACTGCCGGTCAAGGTTGCCACATTTTTACTCAATGAAAAGCGTGAAGCGGTGCATTCCATTGAACAGCGTCACCGCGTTAGCTTATTGTTGATTCCCAATCCATCCCTGGAGACGCCTCATTTCGAGTTGACGCGGCGGCGTCTTGACGACATTGCCGATTCCCAGACGGTATCTTATAAACTAGCGGTTCACCGCGACGATCAAGACGGTGAGCAACCCGGAGGGGTCCAAGTGCCGCGCAGTCGTGCCGAGGAACCCGCCGTAAAAGCGATCAGGCCAAGCGCTCCGGTTCCGATTGCGGGCGTTACACGAACAACCCGTCGCCGAGTCAGGCGAACCGGGTCCGGGTTTTCTGAAGTGGCTTTGGCGCAATCTTTTCGATGTCAATGCGGCTAACTCACCGGCAGAGGCATCGCCCCTTGCTCCTGAACGGGAACTTGGCGAAATCGCTACAGAACCTTCTTCCGATCAACAGGCGGTGCCATCAATCGACACGGTCGAGGAAAAGGAGAAGGGTGCTTCAAAAGTAGCCCCTGCAAAGGTTGCTTCCGAGTCTGCCCTGGCTAGAACTGAAGAGGGTGTTGTGCGCGAGGAAAACACCAGTAGTGGTCAAACTGGTGAGGGTGGCGGCAATCGTAGCAATCGACGCGGGCGCCGGGGTGGACGGCGTCGCCGTAAGCCGGATAGCGTAGCTACGGAAG
>JAAUQA010000451.1 GCA_012032855.1 Candidatus Competibacteraceae bacterium | reverse complement strand
TCGCGGATGATCGCCCGTTCCGCTTGCAATCTGACGCTATGTGCATCCGGATAGAGGGACTGACGGCTGAGATCTTCAGCGCGTTCCCGTAAAGCATCCTGGTGCTGTTCTAATAAATCCTGGTGGCAAGCGTGCAATGCGTCCCAATAAGGCGCCGCTTCAGGACGGCGCAGCTGTATTGTGGCCATCGCTATATCTTCGGATTGGGATTCCACAAAAATGAAATAGGCTAAAACGACTAGAGAGGAACGATTGATGCCGGCTGTACAATGCACATATACCCGATGTCCATCGCACAGCAGTTCATGCAAGGTCCGCACAGCATCAGGTAGACGCAAGCGCTGATCTGCCGGGTCAAAATCACGCATCGGGAGGCGCGCCAGTGTCAAACCCAACTTTTCGCCTCGTTTAACATGAACCGCATAGTCGATACCTAAACGTCGAGGCACTCTTGATGCTGTAACGACAACAGTGCCGATGCGCCGCTGGTCGCCTGTATGGTTTTTATATCCCTCGGTTTCATCGGGCAACTGCCAATGATGATATCGGAACGGATCTCGTTCCAATTCAGCCGCCATGACCACACTGTGCTTTCTCCTGTTGAACCGGTCCGGCGGCTAACGGCCGGTCAGGGCAACGCCGCGCCTGGTTCGCTTATACAGAATTGCCAGGTCGGCTGCGATATGGGTGCTCTCATCCAAAAGTGGATCGGGATCGGTTCCTTCTTCGTGCTCAGGAATCTCCTCCCCCTTGGCTATGGGTTGCAGACCCTGAGCTGCTCGGTATTGATTTTCCCGCTCAAACAAGCGGTTCTGCGCTTTGTCCCACTCTACTTTACGTTCACTCTGGAGCAGAGAGACGGTGGTTTTGTTGCGCGCCTCTTTAGCGGCCTGAATATCTTCCAATAATGTACTGTATTCCGGGTCGGATGCCGTTCGCAATTGATGGCGGCGCGCTAATTCCGGTAACAGCGGAGTCAGTTCGTTATCGCTGTTATACCGAACTGCCCTGATTTCATCCCAGGGTAATGCCGTGTCTTGAGTGCTTTCCCCTACTTCGTCCGCGTCGAATAGGGAAGGCAGCGTAATGTCCGGTATAACCCCGCGGTGCTGGGTACTGCCTCCGCTGATGCGATAAAATTTTGCGATAGTGAGTTTGAGCTGTCCTAGTGGTCCCTGAGCACTGGGAATAAAGCGACTCAGGTCAATCAAGGTTTGCACTGTGCCTTTGCCAAATGTAGGGTCACCTACCACGATGCCACGGCCGTAGTCCTGGATTGCTCCCGCGAAAATCTCAGACGCTGAGGCGCTGAGATGATCGACCAGGACGACTAACGGTCCTTCATAGACCAAGTTGGCATCCGGGTCTTCCTCTATTTCCACGCCACCGCCCGTGTCACGGACTTGTACGATCGGGCCATCTTCTATGAACAGGCCGGTTAATTCCACGGCCTCCTGTAGTGAACCGCCCCCATTTTGGCGCAGATCCACTACCACACTATCGACGTTATCGCGCAGCTCCTTAAGCAATTGGCGGACATCCCGGGTAGTGCTGCGATAATTTTCTCACCCTGTTGGGCTGCTGCAAAGTCACTATAAAACGTCGGGATGACAATGACGCCGACTTTAACATTACCGCCCGACACCGGAATCGTCTTGATTTCGCTGCGCGCGGCCTGTTTCTCCAGCTTAATAGTATCTCGTACCAGCTTGACTGTTTTGCTGGGGCCATCCGCACCGGCTTTTGCCGTCACGACTTCTAGCCGTACTACTGTACCCTGGGGACCACGGATTAAGTCCACAACATCGTCGAGTCGCCAGCCGATAATGTCGATCATCGGTTCGTCATTGCCTTGAGCGACGCCCACAATTTTGTCTTTAGGCCGCAGCTGCTTGCTCAAATCGGCCGGACCACCAGGGACAAGCTCCACAATGGTTACCCGTTCGTCTTCCATGCGCAACACGCTGCCGATGCCTTCCAGCGACAGACGCATTTGAATATTGAAATTTTCCGTAGCACGCGGTGAAAAATAGGCCGTGTGCGGATCAAAGCTTTGTGCCAGCGCATTCATGTACAACTGGAACACATCATCGCTGGTGGTTTGCGTCGCTCGCTTCTCCAAACCCTCGTAGCGCTGTTGCAATGTGTCACGCGCGGCGTCCTGATCTTTGCCGGCCAGGATCAGGTTGAGCATTTCATGCTTCAAGCGTTTGCGCCACAATGCGTTCAACTGAGCCACGCTGGTGGCCCAGGGGGCTTCCTTCCGATCCAGCTCCAACGATTCCTTGGTGGTGAAAACGAAGGGTTGTTCCAATTGTTTCAAGATTCGATTGGTTTGTTCCGCTAAACGGCGTTGGTAAATATTAAAGATATCGTAAGCAGGCTGCAGATTACCGGCCCGGAGATAATCGTCCAAGGTATAGCGGTATTTTTCGAAGGTGGCGATATCCTTGGCTAGAAAATAGCTGCGTGCCGGGTCCAGCGCGCTCAGATAGGTATCCAGCACTTGCCCCGACAACGTATCGTCAAGTTTGACCTGTCGATAATGATAATGCGCCAGTAACTGCGCAATCGTGCGATCCAGATTGGCGTGTTTAGCTGACGGACTCACTTGGTTGATAACGGTCGGCAAGGCTTGCTTTGCCAAAGCAATGGGTATTGCCGACCCGACCGCCAAAAATAGGATAAAACACGCTATGACGCGCTGTGCTAGGGAAAAATCTCGCTTACACATGACTGAAATCCGCATTGATCGTTATGTAATACTATACCTTAGGTTATTTCCGTGAAAGATGATCACACACTCCTTGATGTAATGAAGACAAGTTTAGTTGGAGGTTGTCGGTGAACGGTCGGCTTAGCATCGGTTGCAAATCGGCTAGGCCGGATGGACCAAGGTAATATCTGTCGCTACCGGTTGTTTACCATTCGGTTCGGCCAGGGTGAATTCGAAAATGTGATTGCGAGAGGGTAATTTCATGACGTTGAAGCCCTCCGGCAAGCTGGAATCGTGGAAGAACGCAGTGCGATAAGGCGATTCGGAATCGCGGGAATCGGTTTTCCACAGATAGGGCGAGAGATTGACCAGAAAGCGCATAAAGCCAAAGCTTTTGTTGTCGTCATGATGGTAACAGTACCCCCGTACCCTGGCACCCAGTTCACCCCACTCCGGTGCGAAATAATCGTCGCCGCGAGTCGGTAGCAGATTGGGCACAAGATAGCCGGAAACGTACATATCCGCTTCCCGCCGCAGTTCTTCCGAAACATTATCGAAAGCCAGCACCTCTACTCGACACCCCTTGTTTTGCAGTGCCCGTACAACTTGCACGAAGTCGCCATCGCCGGTGACCAGCAGAACGCGATCCAGATTTTCCGATTGCAATAGCACATCCACGGCCATATCCAAGTCGGCGTTCGCCTTGCCGTAGCGATTACCGGACTCATCTTCGAACCATTTGACTCGTTTTTCGATGACTTTGTAGCCGAGTTCCCGCAGTGCTGATTGATAGGAGCGCGCCCGTTCCCGGTAGATTAGATTGGTCTCGGCACGTTCCTCGTCGTAAGAGAGGTAAACATTCAAACGCAAGGCTTCGGCGTGATCGCGGCAAGCGAATTCGCGCAGAATATCGTATTGCATCCGCTGCCCGCCGTTGCGAGATATGTTGGTGGCGTCTA
>JAAUQA010000060.1 GCA_012032855.1 Candidatus Competibacteraceae bacterium | reverse complement strand
CGCTGACGAGGGAAAAAATCCGCACAGCTGTTGGTCTCCGAATTCGACATGCTAACTCAGATAAACATACACAATTTTGCCATCGTCGATCACCTGGAGTTGGAGTTGACGCCGGGCATGAGCGCGTTGACCGGCGAAACTGGGGCCGGCAAGTCCATCATCGTCGATGCACTGGCCTTGCTGCTGGGAGACCGGGGTGACAACAGCGTAGTACGGCACGGAGCCGAGCGGGCCGAGATCAGCGCGGTGTTTGATGTCAGCGCTATACCGGCAGCGCGTGCTTGGCTAGCCAGCCGCGACCTGGGTAACGAGGACGATGAATGCCATCTGCGCCGCGTTATCAATCGCAACGGACGTTCCCGGGCCTATATCAGCGGTACCCCACAACCACTGCAACTGATCAAAGAATTAGGCGACTATTTAGTCGATATTCATGGTCAACACGAACATCAATCGTTGTTGCGACGAGATGCGCAACGGCAATTATTGGACGACTATGCCGGCAACGCGGCGCTGCTCAACGACGTAACCGGGCAATATCAGCGCTGGCGGGAACTGGAACAAGAATTGACGGCGCTGCGCCAAGCCGACGCGCAACGCGATGCGCGCATGGATCAGTTACGTTATCAAATCGACGAGTTAAAGATGCTCGATTTACGCGTTGGCGAAATGGCCGAACTGGAAGCGGAACACCGGCGACTCGCCCATGCGGGGCGGTTGTTGGAAACCTGTCAGCGGGCGCAAGATCGGCTCTACGATAACGAAGAAGTGTCGGTGCAACTCCTATTGAGTCAGGCACAACAGGAGTTAAACGCCCTGATCCCGTTGGACGGACAGCTAGATACGCCCGCTGAACTGATCAACGCGGCTTTGATTCAGGTTCAAGAAGCCAGCGACGAGTTGCGCCGTTATGCCCAGACCTTAGAGCTGGACCCCCAACGGTTAGCGGGGTTAGAACAACGGTTAGCCGATGTGCATCGTTTGATTCGCAAGCATCGGGTAACGGAAGCCGATGAACTGCCGGAGTTACTCCAGCGTTTAGAAAAAGAGTTGGATACCCTGGAACACCGGGATTTGCATGAAGAGCAATTGGAAAAAGAGCAAGTCCAAGCGTTTCAAGCTTACTCCGATTCTGCAGCTCAGCTAAGCCAACGGCGAGACGCTACAGCAACCGAATTAGCGGAAAAAATCAGTGCGTCCATGCAGGGACTGGGAATGCCCGGTGGCCGTTTCGCCATCACTCTGGAATCGCTCATCCGCCCCGGTCCAACCGGCCTTGAAAGCGTAGAGTTCCTGGTCAGCGCCAATCCCGGTCAACCCCTCAAACCGTTACAACGAGTGGCTTCGGGTGGTGAGCTGTCTCGTATTAGCCTTGCCATTCAGGTGCTGGCGGCGCACAGCGTCCGCATCCCCACCCTGATCTTTGACGAAGTAGATAGTGGTATCGGCGGTGGTATTGCCGAAGTGGTCGGTCGCCAACTCCAAACGCTGGGGGGAAATCGCCAAGTCCTATGTGTCACCCATCTACCGCAAGTCGCTGCGCAGGCTCATCGTCATCTCAAGGTGGACAAACAAACCGATGGCGTCGAAACCCGGACGTCCATCAATATCCTGCAACAAACCGAACGAATTGAGGAGTTGGCTCGTATGTTGGGTGGGTTGGAGATGACAGAACAAACCCTAGCCCATGCGCGTGAGATGTTGGAACAGGCGAGCCAAGAATCCTCGATCTCTGTCGCACAAAAGGGCAGCAATGACCGAACTCGGAATCGAAACCGGTGACTATCACTGAGGACAAACCAATGATCACGCGCGAAGATCTAGAGCATAAGCGGGTTGACTTATCCGAAGTTGCCTCGGGTGAGCCATTGCCGTTAATTCATCCCGGCGAAATTCTACAATCTGAATTCCTAGAGCCAATGGGAATCACTCAGTACCGGTTAGCTAAAGACATCGGAGTACATCCGCGCAGAGTCAACGAAATTATCCACGGTAGGCGAGCGATTACCGCCGATACCGCGATTCGATTTAGCCGGTACTTCGACACTAGCGCACGCTTTTGGATGAACTTGCAGGCAGGGTATGATCTTGATAGGGCACGTGCGCAGCAGTTGTAATTCACCGCTTAGCAGAAAAGAATTTTTGTTCCTCCGAAACACCTAATTTCGAAAACTGGTGGTTGTTTAATTATTGCATTTGCCAACTGCTACCGAGGCATCATCAGGTGTGATATCGATATCATCTCCCGTCCCAATGCCCTTGCTTGATAAAATATCATTTTTGAAACAAAGCGTTAATACCCAGTGACCCTGAAGAAACTCACTTGGAGCTGATACGTATAAACGGTTTCCACCGTCAAAGTTGACATAAAACTCTCTGGGTAACAATTCGATTATCTTAAGCGCGACATCCTTTTTTTCGTCGCCCAACCTAACCATTTGAAAGATCTCATCAATCATTGCTCTGTTATGCGTCTTGTCAACAAAAAACCCATATTGACGAACAAGCATAAAGAAAACGCAAGAATTAACAACAAGAGCAGTTTTGTTATTTTGTCGAGTAAGTTATGCATTGTTTTCAAGTTCCGTAAGGTTCGCACGTCACCATGTTCTAGCTTGCGGTGTGCATTCGGTAACCAGATTAGAGGCGTTGGTAGGAAACCGCGCAAACTAGCATGGCATTCAGATCAATAATCAGTGAATACTTGACAGCCTACTCCCTCCCTTCGCGCCGATTTCCAGGCAATCTTGCATCTTCCGGTAATAATTAACCGTATTAGCCACCAAACCACATAACGGGATAGGCTCAACCTGCAACTACCAGAGGAGTGCATCTGCATGACATCATTGAACGCTGAACAACGTCGCCTGGAAGAACAGCGACAAACCAAAAAAAACTGGCGACGTTGGGGGCCTTATCTCAGCGAACGGCAATGGGGCACGGTCCGCGAGGATTACAGCGCCAACGGCAACGCCTGGGATGACTTTTCCCACGATCAGGCCCGCAGCCGTGCCTACCGCTGGGGCGAAGACGGCATCGCCGGCGTCAGCGACGACAAACAACACCTGTGCCTATCCCTGGGTTTGTGGAATGCACGTGATCCCATCCTGAAAGAGCGTTTGTTCGGCTTGACCAATGGCCAGGGCAACCACGGCGAGGATGTCAAAGAGCTTTATTATTATCTGGACGCCACGCCCACCCATTCCTATCTGAAGATGCTCTATAAGTACCCGCAAGGTGAATTCCCCTACTCATGGCTGGTCGAGGAAAACCAGCGACGTGGACGCGGCCCGTTGGAATTCGAGTTGATGGACACCGGGGTGTTCGACGACAATCGCTATTTCGATGTGTTCGTGGAATACGCCAAGGCGGACGATGACGATGTGTTGATGCTCGTCACCGCGCACAATCGCGGGCCTGAAGCGGCACGGCTACATCTACTGCCACAGATCTGGTTCCGCAATACCTGGTCGTGGGACCATGACGCCTACAAACCCGAATTGAGCGCGACTGGGAATGGGGCAATCCGGGTTCAGCATCGGGATTTAGGAAACTTTCAGTTTTATGCCGACGGCGCGACCGAGTTGCTGTTTTGCGATAATGAAACCAATGCCCAGCGATTGTATGGGGTCGAAGAGACTGGTTTTTTCAAGGATGCTTTCCACGACTATGTGATTCATGGCGACCGCAGCGCCGTCAATCCCAACCGTACCGGCACCAAAGCCGCCGCCTATTATTCATTCGATTTACCTGCGGGTGGCCAACAGGCATTGCGCCTGCGGTTATCCAAAACCCAACCCAAGCAGCCCTTCGCCGATTTCGACAGTGTTTTTGCAACGCGTCGCAAGGAAGCCGACGAATTCTATGCTCAATTACAGAGCAAGCTCACCGATCCGGATGAAAAACTCGTGCAACGCCAAGCCTTGGCAGGGATGATCTGGACCAAGCAGTTTTATTACTACGATGTGCCCCAATGGCTGAAGGGCGACCCCGCACAACCCACCCCTCCAACGGAACGCGAGCATATCCGCAATTACGACTGGCAGCACCTGAACAATGCCGACATCGTGTCGATGCCGGATAAATGGGAATATCCCTGGTACGCAGCTTGGGATCTGGCTTTTCATTGCCTGCCTATGGCCCTGGTGGATGCCGAATTCGCTAAGCATCAATTGTTGTTGATGGGCCGTGAATGGTACATGCACCCTAATGGTCAGCTCCCCGCTTATGAATGGAATTTCGGCGATGTGAACCCGCCCGTCCATGCCTGGGCAACCTGGCGGGTATTCCAGATCGACCGCAAGCAGCGCGGCGATCAGGGTGATCTGGGATTCCTGGAGCGGGTCTTCCACAAATTAATGCTTAACTTCACTTGGTGGGTGAACCGTAAAGACGCTCAAGGACTGAATATCTTTCAGGGCGGTTTTCTGGGGCTGGACAACATCGGTGTGTTTGATCGTAGTGCGCCGTTACCGACCGGCGGTTTCATCAACCAAGCCGATGGCACCAGTTGGATGGCCATGTACAGCTTGAACCTGATGCGCATTGCTTTGGAATTAGCTCTGCACAATCCGGTCTATGAGGACATCGCAACCAAGTTTTTTGAACATTTCCTGCACATCGCCGAGGCCATGAACAATATCGGCGACGAAGGCATCGGCTTGTGGAACGAAGAAGATCAGTTTTATTACGATGAACTCAATCTGCCCGATGGCCGGCTCATCCCGCTCAAAGTGCGGTCGATGGTGGGGTTGATCCCCTTATTCGCCGTCGAAGTGCTGGAACAGGACTTATTGGATCGGCTACCGGATTTCCGCCGTCGGTTGGAATGGTATTTAAACTATCGGCCCGAGCTGGCCCAATTGGTGTCCCACTGGGAGGAACCCGGCGTAGGTGAACGCCGATTGCTATCATTGCTGCGCGGCCATCGTATGAAACGGCTGTTAAGCCGGGCGCTGGACGAAGCGGAATTTCTCTCTCCCTACGGACTCCGTTCTCTATCCCGCGCGCATCAGGAACAGCCTTATGTGTTCGACTGCTTCGGCAGTCCGGTAACCGTGGCCTATCTGCCTGCGGAATCGGATTCCGGTTTATTCGGCGGCAACTCCAATTGGCGGGGACCGATTTGGTTTCCGGTGAATTACCTGTTGATCGAGTCCTTGCAGAAATTTCATCACTACTACGGTGACGGGTTCAAAATCGAATGCCGACCGGCTCAGGCCGCTATGCCACGATTAACGATGCGGCGGATGACTTATCTCATCGTTTGAGCCGGATCTTTCTGAAAGACGCAAACGGTCGTCGGGCAGTGTTCGGAGATCACGACAAACTGCAATCCGACCCTCATTTCCGCGATTACATCTTGTTTCATGAGTATTTTCATGGTGACAACGGCCGCGGAGTCGGGGCCTCCCATCAGACCGGCTGGACCGGCGTGGTTGCCAAGTTGATTCACCCTCGCCGCAAACCTGATTAGGCACTTGCGTTATCGTTTGTTGATTATTGCAGAGGAAACACCTTGATGAGTTCATCCGATATCATACCTGACGTGGTCATGCCCAACTGCCCGATTCGCCGGTTGTTGCGTGGCCAGAAAGCCCTAGTGACCGGCGCCAATTCCGGGATCGGCAAAGCTGTCGCCATGCACATCGCCGAAGAAGGCGCCGCTGTGGTGATCAACTACGTGTCCAACGACGAAGGCGCACTAGCGGTTGTCGACGAGATCAAGGCCAAAGGCGGCAACGCGATTGCGATCAAGGCAGACGTCTCCAATGAAAAGCAGGTCCAGGCCATGTTCGAGCAGATGTTCGATGAATTCGGCACGATCGACATTTTAGTGAATAACGCCGGTCTGCAAAAAGACGCTCCATTCGATGAAATGACGCTGGACCAATGGAATACCGTCATTAACGTCAACTTGACCGGACAATTCCTATGTGCCCGCGAAGCAGTGAAGGAATTCAAGCGACGCGGTGTGGTACCGGACGTGTCCTGTGCGGCGGGCAAAATCATCAGTATGAGTTCGGTGCACGAGGTCATTCCCTGGGCCGGCCATGTCAACTATGCGGCCTCCAAGGGTGGCGTGATGCTGATGACCAAAAGCATTGCTCAAGAAGTTGCACCGTATCGTATTCGCGTTAACAGTGTTTGTCCGGGCGCAATACGCACCCCCATCAATATGGAAGCCTGGGGCACACCGGAAGCCCACGCGGAACTGATGAAGCTGGTGCCTTATAATCGGATTGGCGAGCCGGAAGACATCTCTCGCGCCGTGGTCTGGTTGGCGTCCGATGACTCCGATTATGTACACGGTGTCAGTTTATTCGTCGACGGCGGCATGTCTTTGTATCCCGGCTTCGAAACGGTGGTTGATTAGTGGCCACTGCCTCCGAATCGCTCCGACAACACTGGCCGGAGTATTTAATGGAAGCTTGGGCATTGGGGATGTTCATGATTTCCGCCGGGGTATTTGCCACGTTATTGGAATACCCTGGTTCGCCGGTACACCAAGCTATTCCCGATCCTGCTATCCGCTTGGCACTGATGGGCCTAGCAATGGGCTTGACCGCCGTTGCCATCATTTATTCACCGTGGGGCCAAACATCCGGAGCGCACATGAATCCGGCGGTGACGTTGACCTTTTTGCGCTTAGGCAAAGTGGCTCCGTGGGATGCGCTGTTTTACATCATCGCGCAATTCATCGGCGGTGCTTTAGGCACTGCAATGACGGCCTGGTTGCTGGGTGAGCTTTTCACCGGACCTAAGGTCGCTTTCGTGGTGACTATGCCCGGGCAAGCCGGGCTGGGTGTGGCTTTTGTTACCGAATTTTTTATGTCTCTGATACTAATGCTGACGATTCTGTTGGTTTCCAATACCCCCAAAACCGAACGCTTGACAGGTCTGGCTGCGGGATTGTTAGTCGCCACATTCATTACCCTCGCTGCGCCGATTTCCGGGATGAGCATCAACCCTGCGCGGACCTTCGCTTCGGCGGTGAACAGCGGGCAGTGGACCGCGTTGTGGATTTATTTCACGGCGCCGATTATGGGGATGTTGGCCGCCGTCGATGTCTACCGAAAGCTGCGTCCTGATCCCAAGGTCTTCTGCGCCAAATTGGACCACCCCGATCATCGCCGCTGTATTCATTGCGGTTATGATCCGCAGCAACATAGCGCTATTCAATCGGGAAACTAATCATGACAACACACTCTGCTATTTCAGTACGCCAAGCGGATTATCGTGGCTGGGACGCTTGGTGGGTGGAACGGGGTCCGCTCACTTTGATACTGGTGCCGCAAGTCGGCGGGCGGATCATGGATTTCCATTGGCATGGTCATTCCTTAGCTTTCGTCAACGACGATCTGGCCGGGCGCGTAGAAGATGTGGCTGCCGTCAGCGATGTCCGCACCCGTAAGCAGGAATTGGATTTTCTACTGTGGGGAGGGGACAAAACTTGGCTAGCCCCGCAAACGCATTGGACAGACGCGCTGCCGTTTCTGGATTTGGACAGCGGTGCGTATAGCATCGATTTCGATCACAGCGAGCCGCATAACCTGATGGTGCGCATGACCAGCCCGATCTGCCGCGAGACCGGTATTCAACTCACCCGGACGATCCGGTTGTCCGAGGCAGCTTCGGTGTGGGCACTGACCCACCACATGAAAAACTGTTCCGACCAAATCACCAATTGGGCGTTATGGGATGTAGACATGATCCGCCGCCCAGCCCAGATTTATTTGCCCAGAAGCAGCGACTCGGTCTATCCCGAGGGTGTCAAGACCTTCGATAACGAAGGCGAATCCACCATGATTCGCGATTCGGTAGTCAGCTATCATGGCGCGATGGTCAAGGTGGATTGCACGACGGCGCACAAGTTTAAATTCGGGGTGGATGCTGAATACGGGTCCATTTTCGCTGTCCTTGACGTCGAAGGCTTAGGGTCAGTCGGATACCGTAAACAGTTTCCGACCTTTCATCCCCAACCCTACGGCCACGGCTGTGTGGCGGAAGTGTTCAATGCGTCGCTTTACCACTATTTGGAGTTGGAATCGCATGGTCCGGTGGTGACGCTACAGCCCGGCGAGAGTGCCGAACTGACCATCCGTCGAGAACTGTTCAATTTGTCTGATCGCCCCATGAGTGAAAAAGACATTCAAGCCTATCTCCAACCCGCCGATTCAGCATCCGTCTAGGAGCTTGCCATGACTGAGCAACACTATGACGCTATTGTAATCGGTTCCGGTGCTGGTGGATCGGCGGTTGCTTATCAACTGGTGCGCAACGGCAAAACGGTGTTGATGCTGGAAAAGGTGACCGCTTGCCGCGCGACGGCAGCACTTTGGACGTCAAACAGGTCTTCAAGGAAGGCAAATTCAAGAACAAGAAGACTTGGGTCGATAATCAAAACCGGGTGTTCGTACCGGACGAGTTTTACAACGTCGGCGGCAAAACTAAATGGTATGGAGCGGCACTGTTACGGTTCGGACGGGATGAATTCCAGGCTGACGAGGCGCACCAGTACCTACCCTGGCCGATTGATTACGACTCTTAGCCCCTTATTACGATCAAGCCGAAAGCCTGTTGCACGTCAATACCTTCGACAACGAACCGGAACTGCAAGCGCTGATCGACAGGATCACCAGCGCCGATCCGGCGTGGCGGGCCGAACCCTTGCCGCTGGGGCTGAAACGCGAAATCCTCAATGATCCGCAAGAAGCCAAACATTTCGATGGCTTTGCGTCGGCTTGCGGGTATAAATCAGACGCTGAATGGAATTTACTTTATCCGATTGAAAACGAGCCCATTTTTCAGTTGCTCCGGAATAAAGAGGTCAGCGGTTTATCGCACATCACTGAATCACCGTCACAGATCAACGGGGTGCATTGCACGGACGGTAGCCACTATACCGCCGATACGGTGATCCTCGCAGCGGGCGCAATGAGCTCGCCACGTATTCTGCAGGACTATCTGGAACAAACCGGCTTGAACGACCGATTGCTGTCGACCCCCATGGTCGGCGCTTTTTTTAAATTCCACATTAATAGCGCCCTGGTCGCCTTTTCGCCGTTCGAGAATCTCGACGTGTTGCGCAAAACCGCCATTTTTTCAATGATGCTTTTCCGCACAGCAATGTGCAATGCCTGGGTTGGATTGACGGGGATATTCTCGCGACCCAACTGCCGGCAGCAGTACCCAAATTTGTCGCCAAAGCGGCCGGCAAGCGTGCGTATGGGTTCTTTGTAACCACGGAGGATGGTTCCAGCGAGGACAACCGCATTCTTTCCTGCGGTGGTCATGGCGGAATACCGGTGATGGATTACGACCTTGACCGTATCCCAGCATCTATCCAGGAACACCGTGCCCTGGTACGGGCCTTCGAAGCCCGATTATTGAAGACCGGGTTGTTGGGTGTTTCGAAATATACCGGGATTGCCGGCACAGCTCACGCCTTGGGCAGCCTAGTAATGGGTGATGACCCCAGGCGCTCGGTGGTCGATCCGTCCGGTAGAGTGCATGGCATGGAAGGACTGTACGTCGCCGACGGCAGCGTATTGCCCCGCTCCAGCCGAGTCAATCCGGCGCTGACCATTTATGCTTGGGGGTTACGTCTAGGCGATCACCTCAAGTAGATTAGTTGATTAATGCAAACTACGAAGAGATTATGAATGACTAAGATACTGTTAAAAACAACCATTCCGACCACCGAGGACGACTGGCATATTGGTCGTTTTTCCATGCTCAAAGCTCATCTCGAGCAAGCCGGGCACACTGTCACGGCAAAAGATCGCGAACAAGATGCGCAAGGTGACGATCTCGATCTGGCAGCGCTCGCAGACGGTGCTTGGGATCAATTGTGGTTATTCGCCGTCGATGTCACCGGAGCATTGACGAAAACAGATGTCGCCAACATTAAGCGGTTCCGGGAAAATGGCGGTGGCACGCTGCTCACCCGAGATCATCAAGACATGGGAGCGTGTTTAACCAAGCTGGGATTAGTTGGGGCGGCGCATAATTTTCACTCGGTTAATCCGGAAATAGATGAATCACGCCGTTGTAGGGACGATCCGGACACCACGGAGATTTCCTGGCCAAACTACCATTCCGGGGCCAATGGCGACGCTCAACACATCACTGTAGTCGAGCCGTTGCATCCGATCATGATCAGGCCGGGCACGCATGACGAGGCGATTCAGTTCTTGCCATCCCATCCGCATGAGGGTGCAGTTTCGGTGCCGCAAGGTGCCGAGCGCATTGCACAGGTAATCGCTACGGGAAAAAGCAAGGTTACAGGCGTGCCATTCAAACTCGCCATTGCGTTCGAGGCACATGAAGAGGACGGCGTTCGGCTTGGTCGCGCTTTGGCGGCAAGCACGTTTCACCATTTCTGCGATTACAATTTAGATACTGACTCCGGTGCACCGAGTTTCGTCAGTGAACCACCCAGCGATGGGCTGAAACGCAATCCACAAGCACGAGCCGATGCGCTGGCTTATTACGCCAATATCGCCCGTTGGTTGGATTAGGGTTACATCACTCAATGGGTAGATCATCCGTCAACGAATGAAGTTGACAAAATATAGTAGCCATGCCCAACAGTAGTTACTAATGGGATTACAAGCAATAGCAGTGCTTTTATAAATGATGCAGCTTGGATAGCATTACCTTTATCTATCACGGGAGAGGAAGGCAATGAATCCAACATAATGGCGTAGTTTGGATCTCTTGCCATATAGAGGAGTTTTTCATCTGCATTGCCTTCCAATAGATGCGGTAAATGCGTCTTTTCCGACACAGTATGTTCTCTACCCAGATGGTCCGAAAACTGAAATGTCAGTTTATATACAGTTCGCTTATTAATTCGGGTGTTGGTGGGTACTTTTGAAATCAGTTTTCCTGTCGTAAGCCTTCCATATCTAAGCAACTTCAGCGCCTTCAGTGCTTTTCTCAGACCGACAATCATGAATACCAAACCGACAGCGGGAAAAATGATAACGAATAGGGCAAAAGGGCCAAAGGTTTGCCTTCTCATTCCTTGAATGTTTGAATTTTCTGGTTCTCCTTCTGGATATTGAATGGTAACTTTTTCACCAACATTGACTGTTCGACGGGTTGAATACGAGACGCCTTCTATCTCGGATTCTTGCGGGGCCATGAATTTATAATGATACTCGAAAATACGCCGATCATTTTCTGATGCATTCGA
>JAAUQA010000450.1 GCA_012032855.1 Candidatus Competibacteraceae bacterium | reverse complement strand
GACCGACCGAGATAGGTACCCCGATCAACGGCAACTCGGGTTCATAAAGCTGCAGGCGATCTAAGAAACGCGGTTCATCCGCGACTCGCGGCAAGATGATTTTCTCGCCATGTTGCAACACCCGCCCGACTATGCCCTCTCCTAGTCGGTAACGAATTTCCCGGCGTTTGCCAGGATCTTGACCTTGCACGGCGCTGACCAGCAGTTCGCCTTTTTCCGGATCCAACAACGACACCATGCCGCGCTGCATACCGCCCCGTTCATGCAATACTTGTAATAATTCCTGCAAAGTCTCTTGCAGCTTAAACGGGCCGCTGAGAACCTGGCTGACCAGAAACAGTGTCTCTAATTGGATTTCCAGGAGTTCCGAACGATGCAAAGTCGTTACCCCCTCATGGAATCGCGACGGTGCGTTCATTCGCTGAAACCGTCTCCGAGTTTGATCGGCAGCAATACCTTAAACCGACAACCGTCGGTATAGTCCGGGTCGATGTGAATCATGCCCCGGTGCTCACTAACCACGTTCTGGACCATGGACAGCCCGACCCCGGTCCGATCAGCGCGGTCTTTACTGGTAAAGAACGGCTCGAAGATCTTGAGCCGCAGTGCGCTTGGCACGCCGGGCCCGGTATCTTCGATGGTCACCAACACCATCTCATCCTTGCAAGCGGGTGGTGATACGAAGTTCTCGTTGTTCAGAGCGATGGTGCTCCATGGCATCCAAAGCATTGTCTAGCAGTTGTTTAAACATGCCCCGCAAGCGTCCTTCGCGACCCGGTACAGCGGGCAAAACCGAGGTGGGCTGCCATTCCACCACAACCCCGCCGGCCAGCATACGTTGGGTGCATAGGCTTAGCACTTCCCGCATCAGGTGATTGATATTGACCGGTACTACCGCTTCCGGTGGTATCTCCGGCATGGAATTTTGTAATTTATCCAGCGCTTGACGACTCGCATCCAGCGCCTGTTGAAGTGCATGACGCAGTGCAAGGTTGTCGCCGCGTACACCGCTGCGCCGTTCCATCATATCGTAGGCGGCAGCAATCAGATTCATCGGCGCTTGCAGTTGGAAAATCGCCCCTTCTAACGCTTCGCGCATACTGCGCACCCGCTCTTGCTCTGCTAATAGGGCCCGCATCGCATTCATCTGTACCGCTTCTTGTTGGTGTTTCAGCGTGGTGATTTCATTCGCGATTAGCAGCAGATAGGTTTGGCGGATAGGTTTGAAAAACGCGTCGGCGCGAACGTCTCGTTCCCGAAACCAGGTGCCCGAACAAGCGAACCAGCGGGTGCTCTCGGCACCACCGGGCTCAAAGCTCACTTCTTGATCGGCAAAGCTACGGCGCTGTTCCGGCGCAAAAGATTCACCTAGGATCTCTTGCAGAGAACGTAATAGCTCCGCTGCCGGTTCCCGACCGCGCATATCCTCCGCTAACGCCTTGTAGGCTTGATTACTCAAAATGATGCGGCCGTTCTCATCCAGCAGTGCAATGAACGTCGGTGCCGCGTCGACCATAGACTCAATCAGCACCTTTTGATTGAGCACCTGTTGTTCTAATTGGTGAATCTCGGTGACATCCCGGTGCATGCCCAGGTAATGGGTGGTCACGCCGGCATCGTTTACCAGCGGTGCGACTGTCAGTTCAGCCAGATAAACCGCATCTTTTTTGGATCGATTGACTAATAATCCGGTCCAGGATTGTTGTTGCTTCAGTTGGGTCCACATTTGGTCATAGACCCGGACCGGGGTGCTGTTGTGGGACAAGATGGCGGCATCTTTGCCCATCACTTCGGCGTGAGAATAACCGGTCAGGCGGGTAAATGCGGAATTGGCATAGAGGATCTTGGCATCGGTATCGGTTATGCAAATCGCTAGGGCCAACTTGTCCACGACTTTCGCGAACATGGCTGATGGCAGCCGATTTTCAGGAGATGTACCAGCATTGCACTGAGCGATGTTGCTTAGCGCCACGGTAAGAATCGTGTCAGACAGGTCGTCATCGCTCATGTGAGGATTGCTCCGGTAAACGCTGTATTAATCAGGAATACTTTGGCAATTCACATGCCATTATGAAAATATCAATATAAACAGATGGTTGTCTGGGTAGTGTAACGATTTGTGCAGGATTTGTGCTACGTTATATGGCAACGGCAACAAGACAATGTCGTAAACCCTACAAAACGGATCATGTCGTCGCCTAAAACTAACTTCACGTTTATTTGATGTAGTAACCGGATATCCGCCACTGACCGTCGGTATCCTTCATCGGCGTGACTGTTTCGAGCGCTGATTGTTTGTTTCGAAACGGTTTGGAATTGAACGACCACGTATTCGCCATCAGGAGAGCCGGGCAGCGATGTCATGTATTGCTGAGTCTTCATCGTTCTGGACACCGTCTTGCCCAACGGCGCTCTCACCGCTGATAACGAACGCTCCCAATCTTCCTGAGTGACGGCGGCTTTGAAATATTCTGCAGCCTCTTGCCAGCTGTTCGAATATTCACCGGCGTCGACTCCCTCAAGCCACGCTTCCGCTACCACGACGGCTTCTGCGGTCTTTTCGTCCGCCGTAGCGATTCCCAGCACACAGCACAAAAACAAACCAATGGCCCATTGCTTAATCATGCGAGTATCCCCTTGGTGGATTATCTATTGTTTGAGATCAGTGTGCGCTAACGCACCAGCTGATTCAAATCGAATTCCCGTTCCTGTTGTTGCGCGGCGCGCTTTAACACTGTTTCGTTACCGTGCGGCATCACAGATGATTATCCTAAGAAAATGACAAATTTATGTTATTAATATTTTGTATGATGACATTGTCAGATATTCGGGTTAAATTCTTGCGCATTGACCATGGCTGGAATGTAAGCACGCAAGGTTATCACGTGCCAAACAGAGACATATTTCATCGCAATCTATCAAGACGCTAGGCCGCACAAGAGACCGTATCGTGGGTATCGACGTACGCCAAGATGACCTATCTTCTGCAGAGGTTCAGTTACTCATAGCCGAACATCTCTCAGGTATGCACTGCAACTCCCCGCCCGGCCACGTGCATGCGCTTGAGATTGAGAACCTTCGAGTGCCGAGTATTACCTTCTGGACAGCGTGGATAAACGGGGTTTTGGGAGGGTGCGGTGCACTGAAGGAACTGGATTCATTCACTGGCGAGGTCAAATCAATGCGCACGCGTGCGTCCTTTCTTCGTCACGGTGTCGGGCAAGCTATTCTTGATGAGATCCATAGTACGGCGCGGCGGCGCGGGTACTCACGTCTTCTTCTTGAGACCGGCACAGGTCCGGCCTTCGAGCCCGCGCATGCGCTCTATCGACGCAATGGTTTCGAGTGGGGCGGTCCATTCGGCGAGTACACCGCCACGGATTTCAATGTGTTCATGGCCAAGATTCTTGCTTAGGCATGATGTGGCCTAACAACCGCATAGACAGTGGGCCGGGAAAACAACGCCATTTTTAGAATATCGCAGTTATCGTTGAACTTTGCATTTGCGTTGGTCTCGGTCGTTTTCCCGTCCGGTCATACGGAATGTTACTGGCTCTACCGGGATTCCCGTGGAGACCCCAAGATATAGTGGTCTAGCGCTTGTGCCAGGGGAGTGAGAAGCTAACCGCATGATAATCGATTCACGGGTTAAACGACGATGGACCATCTGCTACAAA
>JAAUQA010000449.1 GCA_012032855.1 Candidatus Competibacteraceae bacterium | reverse complement strand
CGCTGATTCGACTGAGGCTCCGTCCCGAGAAGAAACGGTTGATGAAGAACCTGATCCCGCAGTGAAGACGGTAGCTGTCGATGGGCCAGATTCGGGACCGGTAGTCAGCACCAATGAAACGACTCCGCAACGGCGTATTCGCAACGGACGGCCTCGGCGCGCCAAAGCCGACACGCAAGCAGCGCTTCCGTCTGACCAGCTCGAGCACGCCGGGGAAGAGTCCGTATCTACTGCGGATACCGCACCGCTCACGACTCCGGAACCCTTAACCCAGTCCGAGCCGGCCGAAACAGCGGTTGCGAATGAGACAACCCAAGTACTCGCTGAAACGGCCTCGGGGCATGAGGACACTGTTACTCACGCAAGCAAGTCGGAGCACAGCGATGCGTCGGTTCAGCCCCCGTTCACTGACGGAGTTGCTGCTGGTAATACCGACTCTATTCCAATACCTGAAGAAAGCGTTACAGGTGAACCCATAGGGACAATAATGCCGGTGAGCGATGAATTGCCGCCCAGTCATAGTGATCCAACCGAGCGGCAAACTTCAATTGAACAATCGATACCGAGTAATACGACCGAACTTGATCCGGCTCCGGCATTGCCCTTAGAGCGCGTGGACGAAGCGTCCTCCTTGAAGATTGAGGAGCCCAGGATCGAACGACCAACGGATAGCGCCGATGAAATTCCTGCTGTGACAGCTAGCGCCGGACATGTTTCGGATGTAGCTGCTTCAGAAGAAACCGATACCCAACCGCCTTCACACTAAACTGGATGCAGAGCAGATATAGCTAAACCACTTTATTTTGATCACGGTGTTTAGCTATATCTCTTTGATTTGTAGCGCAACATATCCCTAAAATCGAATCGAATTATAGGGGTTGCGCTATATGTTTATTGCTCTGTACAGACGTTTTCGAGTAACGGTGTCTCTTTGCGCACGGTTCGTTCAGGCGGGAAATCACAGGCGAACAAGCTGCCAACCCCGACTAGACTGGTTACATGCAATTGACCGTTATGGTGATGCATGACATGTTTCACGATCGCCAGTCCTAGACCGCTACCGCCAGTCTGCCGTTGCCTGCCCCGATCCACCCGGTAAAAGCGCTCGGTGATACGGGAGAGATGCTGCGGTGGAATGCCTTCTCCATTATCCTCTACTTCCAGGTGAACGCTGTGTCGATCCGCATACCAGCGCACGGTTACAGTGCTCCCATCGGGTGTGTGACGAACGGCGTTGAACACCAAATTGGAGAAAGCGCTGTGCAGCTCACGTTCCCATCCGTGCACCCCTAGCAAGGGATCGGCCTCTAACTTGAGCTGATGGCCATGCTCACCGCTCAGAGCAATAGCGTCTTCGATGACTTCTTTTAGCAGGGCCGGCACATCGACCGGCTGCGGCGGTGGCGCATCGCGCTGCGTTTCCAATCGTGACAACATGAGCAGACTTTCAATGATATGCAACATCCGCCCGGTTTGTTGCTGCATGCGGCGTAACGGTAGTTCCCAACGTTCGACCTCACCGCTGTCATGCAAGGTTTCCAGGTAACCATTGATGACTGTCAGTGGGGTACGGAGTTCATGGGATACATTGGCTACAAAGTCACTGCGAACCTGCTCCAAGCGACGCACCCGTGAGACATCGGTCACCAACAACAACCGGCGCTTTTTGCTATAGGGCGCTACACGCACGCTGAGTAGCTGCGCGTCGTTAACGGGAGAAGGGAATTCCGCGCTGTATTTATAACGGCGTTGGGTCAGAAAACCGACAAAGCTGGGATGGCGAACTAGGGTGGTTATGCTGAGCGGCCGAGTCCTGAGGAGCGCGCAGACCAAGCAACCGCCGTGCTGACTCGTTGCACCAGGCGAGGGTGTCGTCGTCCCGCAATACCACGGCGGCATCCGGTAAAGCCGATGCCGCTGCTTGAAATTGCTCAAGAAAACGGCCTAATTTTCGCTTGCGTTTGCGAGCCCGCTGTTGCAGGCGGAATGCCTTTCGGTACACATTTTGCCACACTGCCCCTGTTCTCAGTGGCCACGAACCCGGATGATTGATGGCGCTGTCTTTGCGTAACCAACTGTCTAAACGATACAGGTGAAACAAGTGCCATCCCAGGCAGGCCAAAGTGGCAATGAACAGAGCCGGAATAACCTGACCGACGAGCCAGCCGAGCAATCCGCTCAGCAGTAGCAATCCCAGTGTACGTCCCAGCAAGCTCGTCCAGGAGTTTTGCCAAAGTTTACATCCTCGTGGAAAAGCCGGTAGCCCGCGCCCCGCACCGTTTGAATTAAGCCATCAACGCCGTGGGGTTCGAGCGCTTTGCGCAGACGACGAATATGCACATCCACCGTGCGCTCCTCGACATACACGTTGCTGCCCCAGATTCGATCCAGCAATTGACTACGGCTATAAACGCGTTCTGGATGAGACATGAAAAACTCTAATAAGCGGTATTCCGTGGGACCGACTTCCAAGGCCGCATTACCAGCAGTGACCCGATGGCTGGCAATATCTAATTTCAGTGCATTGGCGATCAACACCTCTTCTTCACCGCCCGGCGTGCCACGGCGCATCACGGCTTTGATACGAGCCACCAATTCGCGGGGCGAGAACGGCTTGGCGATGTAATCATCGGCACCGCTTTCCAAGCCGAGCACCTTGTCCTCTTCTTCGGCCCTGGCCGTCAACATGATGATAGGAATTTCTCGGGTCAGCTCTTGCTTTTTAAGCCGGCGAGCGTATTCAATACCGCTCATGCCTGGCAACATCCAATCCAGCAGGATAAGGTCGGGCAGCGTTTCAGCAATCTGGGTTTGCGCCTCACGCACGTCAATCGCCTCGTCAATGTCATAGCCTGCGCTGTTTAACACAAAACCGATCATCTCGCGGACCGATAGTTCATCTTCTATGATCAAGATACGCTTTGCACTCATTTTATGGATTCCCCGTTAATACTGGGTTATTTAAGGAGAGCAATGTGACAAAGAGATGACAATGAAGCGGAAAACCAGCGTTCAGCGGATAACAACTAGCCGGACAACAAGACTGTCATACCCAATTTCCCCACCATCACTCCACATCAAAGTTAATTTAATAATCTAATGTGCGTGATCTTGCATCTATTGAATCTGTTGCCGCGTATCTTGTTTACGGTGAGCTTGATTCTGTTGGCAACGACAAGGCAGTGTCCTCGCCAAACATCTGTCGTAACATCGGCTGAGATGTTCTTTTTTCGAGAGATAAGTGTGGCTGGTCGTGTTTGTTTTTCAACACTTCGTCGAGGAGGGAATAATAATGATTTCTGTAAACGTACATGCCTTTTTATCCAAAGCGCTATTAGCGGCTGTGTTGGCCTTACCGGTAGTCGTCAGTGCGGCTACTGTGGAGGGCAAGATGAATGGGATTTCCTGCGCCGTAGCGGGAGTTTTCTGCCCGGTTGATAAACTTGATCCTATGGTCGCTCTTGAAACTGATTTTGTGGTGCAGCAGCCGGACGGCAGTTTCTACGTCGTTCCTAATGTCGATCGCGCCGTGAAAGCTCGGCTTGTGCTCGACGATGTCGTCGTGACCGGCGATATAAATGATCGGTACAAAACCATCCGGGCAAGCGAAATTGCGGTCAAGCGTGGCGGTGAGATGAAAACCGTTTGGACTTTGAAGATGCAAGAAGAACTTCGCCAGGAGTTGTTCGGCG
>JAAUQA010000448.1 GCA_012032855.1 Candidatus Competibacteraceae bacterium | reverse complement strand
GGAGTTATTTTTCGAAAACAGGTTCGCACTTTTCAGAAGCGTTTCGATCTGCACGCCGCTTTGGCGGAGATCGACCGTTTTGTCGAATCCGCAGATTTCCTGCTCGGCCATAATCTGCTGGCTCATGATCTGCCGGTGCTGAAGGGTTTGGCACCTAAGCTGAAACTGCATCATAAACCGGTCGTCGATACGCTGTATCTGTCGCCGCTGGCATTTCCCGAGAACCCCTACCATCGGTTGGTTAAGGATTACAAGTTGGTGCGGGACAGTCTTAACGATCCGGTCGCCGATGCCCGCTTGGCCACGCAATTATTTGGCGATCAATGGCAAACCTTTGCAGGTCTAGTGGCTAGCGACTCCGGCTTGTTATCGCTTTATCACTATTGCCTGAATGGGGACTCAGTATATACGGGGATTACCCAGGTACTTGAAGGAATCGGCGCTTGCCCCATCCAGGCCGCTGAGGCGTTGCGCTTGCTGTCGCGGTTTACGGAAGAACGAGCCTGCCGTGCCGCACTAGCCCGCATCGCCAGACAGTACTTACCCGACCCCGCTGCCCGCCCGGCCCTCGCTTATAGCATCGCTTGGTTGCGGGTGGCGGGTGGCAATTCTGTATTGCCGCCGTGGGTGCGATATCGATTTTCCAACGTGGCGGCCATTTTACGACAACTGCGCGATGTGCCCTGTGGTGACTCGGCCTGCGCCTATTGCCGTGAGGTTCATGATCCAGAGACCCAGCTCCAGCGCTATTTCGGTTTGCCGGGGTTTCGCAGCGAACCCTGCACTGCAGACGGCAACAGTTTGCAGCAGGCCATCACCCAGCAGGCGATGGCGGATCGATCATTACTGGGAATCCTGCCGACCGGCGGCGGAAAATCGCTTTGTTTCCAGCTCCCCGCTTTGGTGCGCTATCAACGGCGCGGCGTATTGACGATGGTTATCTCGCCTTTGCAGGCATTGATGAAAGATCAAGTGGATAATCTGCGCGAGCGCACCGGCTCACCTGCCGTAGCTGCCCTGAACGGTTTACTGACGGCGCCGGAACGCGGTGCGGTGCTGCGGGGCGTAAGTTTGGGCGATGTTGGCCTGTTGTATATCTCCCCTGAACAACTGCGAAATCGATCCTTCCGGGAAACCCTCAGCCAACGAGAAATCGGCTGTTGGGTGTTCGACGAGGCACATTGTCTCTCAAAATGGGGACACGATTTCCGACCGGATTATCTTTATGCCGGACGATTTATCAAGACCTTTGCGCTCAGCCAACAGGGCGATATTCCGCCCGTACAGTGTTTCACCGCCACAGCCAAAGAGGATGTCAAGGCGGAGATCCTCGACTATTTCCGTCGCGAACTGGGGCAGGAACTGCAAGTTTTCGAGGGCGGTGTGGAACGCAACAATCTGCATTTTGAAGTTCAGCAGGTTAGTCGGGCAGAAAAATATGTGCGGATTCATGCTGTGATCGGCGAACGACTCGGTACCGATCAGCCCGGCAGTGCCATCGTTTACTGCGCTACCCGTAAAAACACCGAAGCGCTCGCCGATTTCCTGAGCCGGCAGCAGTGGGCTGCGGCTGCATTTCATGCCGGTTTGGACGCTGCCGTTAAACGGCGCATTCAAGAGGATTTCATGAACGGTGCGTTGCAGGTGATCTGCGCCACCAATGCCTTCGGTATGGGCATCGATAAAGACGACGTGCGCTTGGTAGTACACGCTGATATTCCCGGTTCCCTGGAAAACTATCTGCAAGAAGCCGGTCGAGCGGGACGGGATCGTCAAGACGCCGATTGCGTGCTGCTGTATGACGAACAGGACAGCGAGGCTCAGTTTCGCCTCGGCGCATTATCCGAATTAAGCCGCCGGGACATTGCGCAAATCTTGCGCGGTTTGCGGGCGGCCCGGAAAATAAGCTCGGCGATGTCGTCATCACCAGCGGCGAATTGCTGCGTGCCGAACAGGTGGATACGAGTTTTGGTAGCGAAGACCACAATGCTGCGACCAAGGTTTTGACCGCGGTCGCTTGGTTGGAGCGGGCCGGTTTTCTGGAACGCAACGATAATCTGACCCAGGTTTTCCAGGGCCGACCGCTGGTTGCCAGCATGGAGGAGGCCCAACAACGGTTGGCCAAAAGAACCGATCTGTCGCAACGGCAACAACAACGCTGGTTGGCTATTCTGGAAACACTCATAAACGCCGACGGGGACGAAGGATTCAGCGCCGATCAATTGGCCGAACTGGACGCGTTTAAGCCGACCGACGGGGATCGTCAACAGGAAACCGAAGCGCAGCGGGTATTGCGCACTCTGCACGACATGGCCAACGCCGGCTTTATTCGCAGGAGCTTATTGCTGTCCGCCTTTGTCCGTTACAAGGTCCACAACCATTCCCGCCAAGTGTTGTCGCAAGTAGTCGCCTTGGAAAGGGCCATGCTGGATGCGTTGCAGGAACAAGCAGCGGATGCAGAAAACGGGGAATGGCAGCATTTGTCGCTGCGGCAGCTTAACCAGCGTTTGCTTGATCAGGGCCAGCAGTCAACCAACCCGGAAACCTTGCGTGGTTTGTTGCTGAGTCTGGCGCAGGATGGGCAAGGCTTAGCCGGTAAGCAGGGCAGTCTGCATGTGCGTCATGCGGGCCAGGACTTTTACCGGGTCAAATTGCAACGCAGTTGGATAGCCTTGAAAAAGGTCGCTGAATTGCGCCGGGCGGTTGCACAAGTCATTCTCGAAGCAATTTTCGCCCGCATCCCGGCAGATGCGCCAGCGGGAGCCGGTCTGTTGGTGGAATTTTCGGTCGAAGATTTAGCCGATGCACTCGCCAAGGACGTCGTTTTAGCCGGACAACTCACCGATCCCTTGGCCGCTATCGACCGGGCCTTAATGTATTTGCACGAACAGCGGGTCATCATTTTGCAGAAGGGATTAGCGGTCTTCCGGCAGGCCATGACCATTCGCCTGACTGATGAACCGCGTCGGCGCTATACCAAAGGCGATTTTGAGCCCTTGTCTCGGCACTATGGAGAACGGGTATTTCAGGTCCATGTGATCGACGAATATGCGCGCATGGGCAGGGACAAAATCGTGCAGGCATTGGAATTGGTGTTGGCCTATTTCAGTCTGCCGCGTACCGAGTTCGTGCAGCGTTTTTTCGCCGGGCGCAAAGACGTTCTGGCGCGTGCCACCAGCCAGCAGTCCTATCAGCGCATTGTCGAATCCTTGGCTAATCCCACCCAGGAGCGGATTGTTGCGGCGGGAGAAGAATCTAATTTGCTCATTTTGGCGGGGCCGGGTGCCGGTAAAACCCGCGTCGTGGTGCACCGCTGCGCTTATCTATTGCGGGTAAAACGGGTCCGCCCCCAAAGTATCCTGATTCTCTGCTTCAATCATCACGCAGCACAGAGTCTACGCCGTCGATTACGCGAACTGGTAGGTGACGAAGCCAGGGGTGTAACCGTGCAGACTTATCACGGCTTCGCCTTGCGCTTGACCGGCCATTCGCTGGCTGCCGGTGCGGAACGGGCGGCTGACGGAACCATTGATTTCGATGCGTTGTTAAAAGAGGCCATCGCCCTGCTCAAAGGTGAACAGGAATGGCTGGGCGTCAGCCGGGACGAGCTACGGGAACGCTTGTTGGCTGGCTACCGGTATATTCTGGTGGATGAATATCAGGATATCGACGCCGACCAGTATGCCTTGGTCTC
>JAAUQA010000447.1 GCA_012032855.1 Candidatus Competibacteraceae bacterium | reverse complement strand
CAATGCCGGGGTGGTGACCGTTCGTTGTCTGTGCTCAGGGATCCATATCGACGACAACCGCTTAGCAATGCTGGTGCAGGGCGAAATTCTAAGCAAATCCTCCGACGAGCACGCTTTGCGCGGAATCGAAGCCTTACGCGATACCAGCGTCTGTGTCTCCCTTTACGATACCGAAGGTCGTTCACTGATGCGTAATCCGGCTGCTTTACGCACTTATCCCGGGAATCGGCATCGCTTCGGCGACCGCTTCATCTATGACCAGGATCGAACTCGGGTACTGGATGCGCTGAATGGGGGTAAAGCCTATCATGCGGAATTAGCTGTCGTCACGGCAGCAGGAGAACGCTGGCACAGTCTGGATGCTCGTCTTGTCAAGGATCCGATCACCGGTCAGACAGCAACGCTGGTCAACGAACACGACATCACCGATCTTCACCATACCCAGGAGGCCCTGGTACGAGCGCGCGAAGCTGCCGAAGCGGCTAATCGGGCCAAATCGGAATTCCTAGCCACCATCAGTCACGAACTACGCACACCATTAAACGGCATCATCGGCATGGCCGAACTACTACTGAGGATCCAACCGGATGAACCGCAGCACAGCTATACTAGTTCCTTATTAAAGTCGGGTCGTTTATTGAGCGCACTGATTGAGGATGTTCTTGATTTCGCTAAAATCGAAGCCGGCAAAATCGATCTGGAAAGAATCCCTATAGCACTCGAACCATTGCTGCGCCAAAGCATTGGCGCGTTCAAACACCAAGCGCTGCAAAAAACGTACAGACGCGGGTTTGCTTTGACAATACCTTGCCATCAGCTATTTTGGCCGATCCCATCCGCTTACGCCAAGTTCTAAGCAATCTGATCGGTAACGCATTGAAATTTACCGAGCAAGGGAGCGTGGAACTCTGTGCCACTTACCTAGGCAAAGGCAGCGAGCATGAATGCCTGCGTCTCGACATCAAAGACACGGGTATCGGCATAGCGCCAGACAAATTCGATACCCTGTTCGAGCGTTTCACCCAAGCCGATAGTTCCACCAGTCGGCGTTACGGCGGGACCGGCTTGGGTCTGCCCATTAGCAAAGGCCTGTGTGAGCTTATGGGTGGTCGACTTTCCGCCACTAGCAAACCGAACGTAGGGTCCGTTTTTTCCGTAGAAATCCCACTCGTGATTGCGACCGTCAATACCGCAGAAACACCACCACCACCGGCGAAAATCCCGCATCACCGGCTCAACATTTTGGTAGCGGAAGACAATGTTATTAATCAAGAAGTCGCAGTAGGCTATTTGGCAGAGATGGGCCATCAAGTGGATCTGGCGAATAATGGCGCAGAAGTGCTCGCTCTGTTCAAGCAGCGTCATTACGATCTGATTTTCATGGACCTTATGATGCCCGATGTAGATGGCATCGAAGCCACGAAAGCCATACGCGCTGCCGATGTCCACAACGATATCCTTATCATCGCCATGACGGCAGCGGCTACTAAGAAAGATCGTGACCTTTGCTTGGCCGCTGGCATGGACGATTATCTCAGTAAGCCTACTTCACGCACCAAGATTGAGCAGATCCTGACTAAATGGTCAGCACGTTTGTAACACAGTGAGTTTCTGTACCCGTAAAGCCATAAGAATTATGGGGTCAAAATTATGGGGTCAGGTCTTGTTGTTTGAATCACTGGTGTACGCTTTAATTATGGATGAGGTGATCATTGAGTTGGTGTGGCTTTGCCGCTAACGGTAGCAACAGATGGCTAAGCAGCCCTGAATGCCAAAAAGGAAATGTAAAAAATTATGTAAATTCCTCGGCACCTCAAAAGGCTGATCTATACTCTTGCCAACGGCCTGACGAGTATGATCGGCGCTAGGCTGATCGATAGCTGGTTTGGTTCCCTATAAACATTCTAAATTGTAATGGAGGAGACCCATGTCGCTTGAAGCCAACAAAGCGGTGGTTCGCCGCGCCTATGAAGACGGTATGAATAACAAGGATTGGTCTGTTATCGACGAAGTGTTTTCACCGGACTACGTCGTCCGCTATCCCGGCCTGGCCCCCATCCGTGGTCTTGCAGATGCCAAACAAGCCCTCAAGGCGTTCCTTGATGCGTTTCCCGATATTCATTTCGTTGTCGAAGATCAGCTCGCTGAAGGCGACAAGGTAACGACCCGGTGGACTGGCAAAGGAACCCATTCAGGCGAGTATCGGGGCTTTCCCGTTTCCTCCAAAGTTTACCCGCCGACGGGCAAACCCGTGCAGTTCAGCGCTACCGATATCTACCTCATTAAAGACGGCAAGATCGTGGAAGAGTGGAACACGCTCGAAACCTTGGTCGTGCTACATCAGATCGGTGTGGTTCCCGACCCCGAGTAGGCCATCAATTCAGCGTGATGGAACAGTTGAAAAACCAGGATGTATCCCGGTAAAAGTGTCGCGCAAGTGTAATTCCTAAAGTCTATACTTGACTGCGACGATACGGCAGTCTTCTGAAATCGGTGGTGATTTGTCATTAATAACTGCCCCCGATTTCTCGCAATAACAACTAATCATTAAACGCGACACTTCAGACTCTTGAGGAGTGATCTATGAGCCAAACCCCACCTATTAACCAATCTGTCGATTACCAGACCGTCTCGCAGACTCTCTACGACGCAGTGATTGTCGGGTCCGGAGTGGCGGGCTCCATCGTCGCCAAGGAACTGAGTGAACAGGGTTATCGTGTGTTGATCCTCGAAGCGGGACCCGACCAGGACATGACCGTGGCCGGCTTCAACGAGTACGTAAAAAATTTCCACGGCTCCGTGGACAAAGACAACAACTCTCCCTTCCCCAGAAACCCTAATGCCCCCAGTCCCAGAAGTCCGGATATTCAAAAGCTAGTCCCCGGGGAAGTCGGCACCTCAGGCTATTTCGTCCAGCGTGGACCACTGGCCCTGGACAGCGCCTATACACGGGTCGCAGGTGGTGCAACCACGCACTTTCAAGCCACTACGTTGCGCATGTTGCCGGAAGATTTCAAACTGCGCAGCCACTTCGGTCAGGGGCTTGATTGGCCGATCAGTTACGAAGACATGATGCCGTATTACCGGCAGGCTGAGTTCGAACTCGGCGTCTCGGCCGATGTGGAAGACCAGCGCTATGCCGGACTCCATTTTGAGCCGGGTTATGTCTACCCCATGCGCAAGATTCCCATCTCCTACCTGGACAAAGCCGTCGCCAAGGGCATCGACGGCTCGAAGATTGAAATAGGTTCCGAAACCCTGAGCTTGAAAGTACGCAGCATCCCCCAGGGTCGTAACGGCATTCCCAACCCCAAGTACGATAACGGCAAAGGCTTTCAACCCGTGGGCGCGGTCAGTCGGCATCAAGCCGAACTGGGCGGACGTTGCCAGGGTAACGCGAATTGCACGCCCATTTGCCCGGTTCAAGCCAAGTATGATGGCCGGAAAACCCTGAATAAAGCGCTACAAACCGGCAGCGTCGATTTTCTCGCGCAGGCGGTAGCTTCCCAGGTCCGGATCGATCCGGGCAATGGCCGGGTAACCGGTGTTCAGATCAAGGTTTACCATGATCCGCATTCCCCCGAGCATGAGACGGCAGAGGTGCGCGGCAAGCTGTTTGTACTAGCGGCCAACGCGGTCGAAAATGCCCGGCTGATGCTGGCCTCCGGGCTACGCAGCACCAGTGGTCTAATGGGCA
>JAAUQA010000446.1 GCA_012032855.1 Candidatus Competibacteraceae bacterium | reverse complement strand
GTCTCAATCTCTTTGAACGCGAAGGCTCTAAACTCAGCTTGCCCAAAAAACAGAATAAGGCCGCCTGGGAGGATGATTATCGCGCCAAAGTGTTGTTTGCCTGAATATTTATATGCGGTCGCCCTGCTCCCTTCGTCTAGTGGCCTAGGACACCGCCCTCTCACGGCGGTAACAGGGGTTCGAGTCCCCTAGGGAGCGCCATAAGAATCAACTGCCTAGAAAAGCCCTTTGCGTGCTTATCCAATATCAGGCTAGTTCTCGATTGTTAGACGTTCTCAAACGTTAGCGGGTGCCAAAATATTTTATTTTTGTAAAACTTGCGCCTATTATATACGTATATAATAGTGTGATGAGTTTACAGAGGTACCATAATGATTTCTGCAACGCTTCGCAGCACAGGTGGTTCAGTTATGCTGACTCTGCCACGCAAACTGCTTGATGCGACCGGACTTGTTGTAGGTTCTCAAGTGGGGATTGAAGTTGATGGCGATCGATTAGTGCTTTCGCCACTCAATAAACCCAAGTATCGTCTTGATGATTTGCTCGCCCAGTGCGAAGACGATACTTTCAACTTAGATGATGAATGGCTGGACGCGCCTAATGTTGGTGACGAAGCGCTTTGAAAAAGGGTGTCCCTGAGCGTGGCGATATTTGGAGCATTGATCTCGAACCGACGAAAGGCGTTGAGCAACAGGGAACTCGCCCTGTTGTTGTACTAAGCCCCTTCCAATTTAACCGGTTGGGGTTGATTCTAGCCTGCCCCATCACTCAGGGCGGTTCGTTTGCTCGTGATAAGGGATTTGCTGTTTCGTTAACAGGGTGCGATACGCAGGGCGTTGTTCTCTGCCACCAAGTCCGCAACATGGATTATCGAAAGCGCAATTGCACGATTTAAAGAAACCCTGCCAGATCATATTATGGCTGAAATCATCGCGCGCACGATGACGTTATTAGACTGACCTCAATTTCTCACTTTCGGCCTATAATCAGCTGATTAATCCCATCTTAGTCAGCTACACAGTGAATATGGAATCATTAATAAATTCATAACTTAAAACGCGCTGGTCATTACTACTGCTTTATAAATGTCGCTAACAGGGGTGCAAGCGCCCTAGGGAGTGCCATTAGAATCAAAGCTTGGCGTTGCACCTGCGGATTAATCATGTTGCTCTCCCTGAAGTATAATTTTTTATTTATTCACACCGCTAAAACCGGCGGCACCAGCGTTCGCACCGCCTTACGTTACTACAAGTGGACCGACCCTTATCGCATTCCCCTGTTCTTGTGCAGCAAACTAAGCGGTCTGACCGGCCATAAACTGGGGATAAAATTCCCTCGGCACGCCAAGGCCATCGCCGCCAAGGAAATGTTGCCACACGAGCTTTATCAGCAGCTGTTTAAATTCGTTTTCGTGCGCAACCCGTGGGACTTGCAAGTCAGTTCCTATCACCACATCCGTCGCGAACGCCCGTATTTAATCGAACACTTGACCGATTTCGAGACCTTTTTACGCTGGAAACTCGATCCCGAGCGACCCTATCAATTCCACATCGACACCTCTATCGAATTGCAGTCCGATTATGTCGTGGACTTGCATGGTCGTACCATCGTGGATTTCATTGGCCGCTATGAGCATCTGGCAGAGGATTTCGCTGAGGCGTGTCAGCGCATCGGTATCCGCTGTCCAGGTCTGCCGCATAAACGTCAGGCCAAGGACCGTGACCGGGACTATCGGCAGTATTACAGCGATGCGCTAGCTGAATTAGTTAGCCGACATTTTGCGCGTGATATCGAATTATTCGGCTACACGTTTGACGACCCGGTGATTTCATCGCATTCATCAGCGGCGATCGAACCAGTTGTTCACGAGGGTGCTTAGGTGTTCGCGCTCGCTGGCGTTGAGTCCGCCGGGATCGAATCGATAGCGGTAGTGCAGTCGTAATATCTCAGCCAGCGATCTGTGGCGGCGATTATCATCCCCAATCACCCGTTCCAGCCAACAGGCTAATGATTCTGAAGAGGGTCGTTCCAGACCCTGTTGCAGATACCAATCCATAATTCGATAACAATCCGAATCGCCTCCTGGTCCGTTGACTGCCAGACTCCGTTGTGGAGGTTGTCGCTTACGTTTGCGTACCCAGGATTGCCGTCGTAATCGCCAAGCCAGAATCAGCACCAGCGGTAGCAGCACCCAAATTAGATAATCACTGTCATTGGATTCGGCCTGATTTAGTTGCCAGTGTTTGAATTGTAGCCATAACCAAGACAGGGTGTCGTAAAGTCTGATAAACGGCGAGGCATGTTCGGCGTCAGCTAGAAACCAAACTGCGGGCGTGGTATCAACGTTTTGCCAGCGCCCATCGATATAAGCGAGCGCCCAAGCGTGGGCATGGCGCTTACGTATAACATAGCGTTGTTCCAAATCGCTGTATTCCTGCACGCTGAAACCCGATGCATAGCGGGCCGGTATACCCGCCTGCCGCAGCAGTAATACCGTAGCACTAGCGAAGTATTCGCAATGTCCGGAGCGGGTGTTACGCAGGAAATCCACTAAGGGCGGCAGTTGTGTATTGATGGCATCTAAATCTAAGGAATAAGTAAACCGGGTATCAAAATAGTTTTTCAGAATTGCGGGTACTTCTTGGACGCTGTGGTCGTTCAACGCTAGCTTGGTGATGATTTCAGCTAAGGTCTCCTGATACAGCTCCGGTACCCATGTGTCCTGTGCCGTGAGTGGCAAATCTTCTTCGGTCGGTTGGTAGACCACTCTATAGCGTAAGTACTCGGGAGCCTGCAGCGCCTTGATCGAACCCAGCGGGTTTTGCTGTACGGTCTCCGCAGGGATATTGCCCAGCCAATAAGCACCCAAGGGCAAGGGCAGCATACCGGCGTCTCGGTCAAGCGTTTGGGAGATTTCCAGAGTATTCCCCACTGTGTCGGGGTTACGGATGCGCCAATTGAGACCATCCTCCCGGTCCAGCGGTACGAATCCTCCGGCACGCGCAAACCAGGTATCGCCAGCTAGCACGTTATAGCTAGCGATACGCAGCAAGCCGGGTACCGGCTTATCGTCTGGCGTGCTCACCCGCAGCACGATGCTATCGGACAGTTTGAGACGTCCGATAGTACCCAGCGCGGTCATGCGCCGATACGGATCGGTGTCGGTATCAAACCAGTCCGTCAGCCATTCGGGTATTTGTCTTTCCAAGTACCCTTGCATAGACAAGATACCGGTGTAAGTCAGATAGCCACCGGTGCTAGCCAGCATCATTAAGCTCAGCCAGACGCCGATCGGAAAACGCCGGCTGCGCTGTGGCCACAATGCCCAAAGCCAAAGCACTATAGTTGCGAGAAAAAAATATTCAGGCGTTTGATTACCGATACTGGCGGCAATTAAACAAATCACCAGATAGGGATAACCGATCTCAATCGTGCGTGGATTACGCCCCCACTTGCGTTGTTGCATAGAAAGCGCACTGAGCGGCAACCCCTCCCGGTCACTGTAGTGCTGGACAGCCACCAGCGGAAACACGATGACCGGTAACCATTTCAACACCAGGAAAATAGCGTGCACAGCGCCTTGCGCAGCGATGGAATAAACGCCCCAAATGCCCAGGACCACCGTACAGAGATCGACTATCCGGTTGATATCCTGGTCGCGTAGCTGCCAGCGCCAGCGCAAGGCATGAGAAGCTTCC
>JAAUQA010000445.1 GCA_012032855.1 Candidatus Competibacteraceae bacterium | reverse complement strand
ATGAACGTCAGGTGGCTGAAACCGATTCGATCCCCCGAAGAATTGGTCCAAGAAATGCGGGATTTAGGACTGTTCGGTCTCGCGATTCCCGAACAATACGGCGGGCTCGGTCTGACCATGGAAGAAGAAGTACGGATACTGTTTCAATTCAGTCAAACCGCGCCTGCGTTTCGTTCGCTGATCGGCACCAACAACGGTATCGGCTCGCAAGGACTGATTCTCGACGGCACCGAAGCACAAAAACAGCAGTACCTGCCCCAACTGGCCTCGGGCGCGCTGATCGGCTCATTTGCGTTAACGGAACCCGAAGCCGGTTCGGATGCCGCCTCGTTGCGCACGACTGCAGTTCGGGACGGCGACGACTATATTCTGAACGGCACCAAGCGCTATATCACCAATGCTCCGGAAGCCGGAATCTTTACCGTCATGGCCCGAACCGCCCCTCCCGACCACGGCGCCAGCGGTATTTCCGCGTTTATCGTCGAAGCGACATCGCCCGGCCTCTCCTTGGGTAAAGCGGATCGCAAGATGGGCCATCGGGGCGCGCACACCTGCGATGTGATTTTCGATAATTGCCGCATACCGGCCACGCAACTGATCGGCAATCAAGAGGGCAAAGGGTTCAAGACCGCGATGAAGGTGTTGGACAAGGGGCGGTTGCATATCGCCGCGGTGTGTGTCGGAGTCGCCGAACGCATGCTCCGCGACGCCTTGCGCTACGCTTTGGAGCGCCGCCAATTCGGTCAAGCCATCGCCGATTTCCAATTGGTACAGGCTCAACTCGCCGATAGTCAAACCGAGTTATACGCGGCCGCTGCATGGTGTTGGACGCCGCGCAAAAACGGGATCGAGGTGAGGATGTCGGTATGGAGGCCTCGTGTTGCAAACTGTTCGCCTCGGAAATGTGCGGCCGAGTGGCGGATCGGGCCGTGCAGATTCACGGGGGGAGCGGGTTATATTGCCGATTACGACATCGAACGGTTTTATCGTGATGTACGCTTGTTTCGGCTTTACGAGGGCACCAGCCAAATTCAGCAATTACTCATCGCCCGGCATCTGATTCGTCGACACAGGGCCTGATTGGACAGTCGACAGATCGGCTAGTGCGAGCCGGGCGGAGCACCGTGCAAGAGCATGAACAGCGCCACGCTGACCATCATTCCGGCGAATAGGCGTTGCAGTATCGGCCCGGCTAATCGTTTCGCCGAACTGATTCCTAAGCCCATACCCAACAGTCCGCCACCTACGAACCCGGCCATCAACCCCCAATCCAGAGTTTGGCCAGCCAATAAGTGAGAAACTACCCCAGCCACGCTGATGATGGTGATAATCAGTAGCGAAGTCGCTGCCGCCTTGTGAATGGGCATGGACAAACGAGTACCAAAGTCGGCACGATCAGAAAGCCACCGCCGACACCAAATAAGCCGGTTAATAATCCGGTTGTCATGCCGGCCAAGAGCAATGCCCAAGGACGGCGAGCGGTGTCCTGTTGCTTGCTGTCTTGATTACCTCGGCAGCTGAGGCCGGTTACAGGCGGCTCGACATGCAGTACGCGAACGATGCGGGTTTGTAAGGGATTACAGCGCGCCTGTTGCCACAACCGGGCCGCAACCAACAACATCAATAACGCAAAGCCACTGAGCAGCCAAACTGCCGGCATTTGCGTGCCCACCAAAGCGCCCATAGGAGCCCCGCCCACGCCGGCTAATCCGAATACGGTGCCGATCTGCCATTCTGCTGCTCCGCTGTGTAGGTGTGTGACAGCACCGGCCAACGCCATCGTGCCCACTGCCGCCAAAGAGACGACGACGGCCTGATGGACCGGCACGGCGAGCCCGTAAACCAGTAACGGGACAGCGAAAATCGAACCGCCGCCACCGGTCAGGCCCAATGAAAATCCCACGATGATGCCGAACAGCAAACTCATCCTTTGCCTTTAGCGGGTTATCCTGAAACGGAAAAGATCACCTTCCAGTATCGAATTACTACTCAGCGGGGGGCTTAGTAGGCTGGCCCGCTTGCAACAACGGTTTAATTAAATCCAAAGGAATAGGAAAGACCACCGTCGAATTATTGACCCCGGCAATATCGTTCAGCGTTTGCAGATAGCGGAGTTGCAACGCTTGCGGTTGACGGGCAATGATGTCGGCAGCTTGCAACAAGCGTTCAGCGGCTTGGTATTCCCCCTCAGCATTGATGATCTTGGCGCGCCGCTCGCGTTCGGCTTCGGCCTGACGGGCGATGGCACGCACCATGCTGGGATCGATATCCACATGTTTGATTTCCACGTTCGCCACCTTGATGCCCCAAGCATCGGTCTGGACATCCAGAATGGCCTGAATGTCCTTATTCAGCTTCTCGCGTTCCGCTAGCATCTGATCCAACTCATGCTGGCCCAACACCGAACGCAGGGTGGTCTGGGCCAATTGGCTGGTGGCGGTGTAGTAATCCTCGACCTGAATGATGGCCCGCTCCGGATCCATGACCCGGAAGTAGACCACGGCATTGACCTTGACCGATACGTTATCGCGAGAGATCACGTCCTGGCTGGGCACATCCATCACCACCGTGCGCAGATCGACCCTGACCATTTGTTGAATAAAGGGAATGACGATGATCAAGCCCGGTCCTTTCACCGCCTGAAAGCGACCGAGCAAGAACACTACGCCGCGTTCGTACTCGCGCAAAATCTTAATAGAAATGAAAATCAACGTGGCGAGCAGAACGAGCGCCACGGCTAAAGCGTTAAACATGGGAAGTCTCCTTGCTCGATTGGACAAAAAGGACTAGACCGTTGCGTCCGGTTATCTCGACCCGCATACCCGGTTGTAAGGATTGCTTGCTGCGGGCTTGCCAAGCCTCGCCCTGTACTCGCACCCGGCCCCGACCGTCCACGAACGGCTCCAAAACTACCCCGCTGGCATCGTTCAACGCAGCATCTCCACTGACTAGGTGTCGGTGGCGCTGGCGAACCAACAGGGTACTCAGGCCGATCAATACCGCAGCACTGGCCAACGCGAAACCGACAATCATGCTCAATGGAACCGCGTAGCCCGGCCCGGTTTCATCCCACAAAATCAACGACCCTACGACGAAAGCGACCACGCCGCCTAAACCCAATGCGCCGAAGCTGGGCACGAAGGCCTCGCCGATCATGAACATTAATCCCAGAATAATCAGCGCTAACCCGGCGTAGTTAATCGGCAACACCTGAAAGGCGAACAGCGCCAGCAATAGACTAATCCCACCCAACACCCCCGGCACCAGCGAACCGGGATTGGAAAGTTCGAAAAACAGACCGTAAATCCCCAGTAACAGCAGAATGTAAGCGACTTGAGGATTGGTGATGACCGCCAGCAGTCGATTACGCCAATCGGGCGAGACGATCTTTACCGCGGCACCTGTCGTTGCCAGAGTGCGTTCTTCCCCAGCCACCTTGACCACTCGGCCATCGGTTTGCTGCAACAATGAGGCGGTGTCGGCGGCGACCATATCGATAACGCCCCGTTGCAACGCTTCTTCGGCACTCAAACTAGCGGCTTGGGTAACCGCCTCGTCGGCCCACTCCACATTGCGTTGACGCAGTTGTGCCAAGGCTCGTAGATAGGCCCGGGCGTCATTGACGAGCTTGCGTTCCATACGGGCGTTTTTAAGCGCGGGGGTTTTGTCCGCCTTCGGCTGTTGTTCGGATTCCTGATCCGCCTTGTTC
>JAAUQA010000444.1 GCA_012032855.1 Candidatus Competibacteraceae bacterium | reverse complement strand
TGCAAAAAATATCGTACCATCTAAATGAGACAGTAGTAACGACGATTTTTCGGACCTGGTGCGAAAGCGCGCCGACTGTCCGCAGAACGATCCTCTTGCGGACAGATGATGAGGGCAAATGACAGAACCAAATGCACGAGGATAAGAAGACCAAAACAGGGTTGTCAGGGCTGAACACCAACCAGCGCGAAAAAGCAATGGCGCGGTTTGCGGTGCTAAAACCTCATATCGATGAGCAAGTTCCGTTGTCTGAAGTGGCGCGCGACACAAATACGCCTGCCCGAACAGCGCAACGATGGTTGTCCCGATATCGACATGGTGGATTGGCAGCGCTTGCCCGGTCTACCCGGTCTGATGCAGGCCACCATAAACTGCCAGCGGGTGTGGTGCAGTTGATCGAAGGCATGGCACTGCGTAAGCCCCGTCTGACTATTGCGGCCATTCACCGAAAGATCGTCAGCATTTCAACATCGCAGAAATGGTCACCGCCGTCCTATGGAACAATCTATGGGATTGTCCGCAACCTTGACCCGGCAATGGTTACCCTGGCGCAAGACGGCCATGCAGCCTTCCGTGACCAGTTCGAGCTGATCTACCGGCACCGTGCGGATCGACCCAATGCCATATGGCAGGCCGATCATACCCAACTCGACATTCTCATCCTTGATGCGAATGGCGCGACAGTGCGCCCGTGGTTAACTACCGTGATTGATGATTATTCGCGGTCAGTAGCCGGATTCATGATTTTTCTTGGCGCGCCGTCTGCGCTGCAAACCTCGCTTGCGTTGCGTCAGGCGATCTGGCGTAAGACAGACCCGGCTTGGCCTGTCTGCGGTATCCCGGATATGCTTTACGTGGATCATGGCAGTGACTTTACCAGCACCCATCTCGAACAGGTCGCCGCCGAATTGCATTTCCAGCTGGTCTATTCTTCTGTTGGTCGGCCTCAGGGGCGCGGAAAAGTGGAGCGTCTCTTTGGCACCCTGAATACCGAACTTCTTCCGGAATTATCGGGTTATCTGAGCGAGGGAAAACCGTCTTCACCTCCCGGTTTATCCCTGCCGGAGTTGGATGCTGCCATTGGCGCGTTTCTCATCGGTACCTACAATGAACGCAAGCATAGCGAAATCGGCGACTCTCCTAAAAAGACATGGATTGGAAAGGGTTGGTTGCCGCGCATGCCGGAAACCCTTGAGGACCTTGACCTGCTTCTGGTGATGGTCGCTAGGTCCCGCACTGTTCGCCGCGATGGCATTCACTTTCAGGGTCTGCGCTACATGGACCCCACGTTGGCAGCATATGTCGGCGAAGCAGTCACGATCCGCTATGATCCGCGCGACATTGCCGAAATCCGGGTCTTTCACCGCAATGTTTTTTTGTGCCGCGCCATTAGTCCGGAGTATGCCGGGCAGACCGTGACCCTTAAGGATATTCAGACCGCACGCATCAGACACCGCAAATCACTGCGGGCCGGGATAAATGAGCGTATTGCCCGTGTCGTGGACTTTCTGCCAACCTCAGAAGTGAGCACTTCGACTCCGGAAAAAAGCAAACCTGCAAAGTCGCAAATTTCGAAAAAACTACACACTTATTCAGAGGACAAGTCATGAGGGCCAACTCGATTGGCCGTCGTGCCGGAACTTTTATTACCACTAAGGAACATCGGCGATTTTGTGAATTTGCCGACGCGGTCCGCAAACATTGCTATATCGGTCTATGTTATGGGTCTGCCGGGGTAGGTAAAACACTCTCTGCGCGTCGGTACTCAAACTGGCATTTGGCAGAGCCTCTTCTGAGAACATGGGGGTCGCGTGATCCGTCAGCGGCTAAGGTTTACAAAGCCCTGGCGCGATCGAAGGCCATTTTTTTCACACCCACAGTCAGTGGAACACTGAGCGAACTTCGCACTGAACTGCACCTGCTGAATTTACGTGTGGGTGAGTGTATCGGTCAGCATCTCTTCCTCAAGGACCAGAAATCCTATATCACGTCTCACGCAGATACGGCAGATATGGTTGAACTCATTGTCATCGACGAAGCAGAAAGGCTGTCCAATTTGGCTCTGGAGCATCTGCGGGATACGTTCGACCGGATAGACATCGGCTTGATTCTGATTGGGATGCCGGGAATTGAAAAACGCATGGCTCGGTATCCACAGCTTTACAGCCGCGTTGGTTTTGTTCATCACTACCGGCAACTCAAAGGCGATGAGCTAAACTTCGTGCTGACCCGCCATTGGCGGAAACTGGGGCTGAACCTCGACAATACCGATTTTACAGACAGTCAGGCCATTGCAGCGATTAGCCGAATCACCGCTGGGAACTTTCGGTTGCTGCACAGGCTTTTTGTCCAGATTGAACGCATCCTGCGCATTAACGACCTCAGCGTTATCACAGAAGATGTTGTCGAAGCAGCCCGGAGTACACTCGTTATCGGTGCCACATAGCGTTGAAAATTCCCCGCCACTTAGCTCTAAAAGTCACAAAATACGATCCAAAGTAGCCACCTCAATAGTAGCCACTTAAAGTAGCCAAAAAATGGTTACTGCAACCATTGCTCCCGCTATGGGAGCATAATAAAATGGTTGTTATGAGGATTATCACTCGCAAGACCTTGCTGGAGTTCTGGCAGCAACACGCAGACGCTGAACAACCGTTGCGAGCCTGGTTCCGGTTCGTCAAGCAAGCGGATTGGAGCCATCCGCAAGGAGAGCACCAAAAACCCGGTGGATGGAGACAGGAGTTTCGCCATGAACCAACCAATTCAACGAGTTGGTACAATTAATCCACCAGGTTTTTGGTGCTCTCCTAGACGCTGCGAATGGTGAGGAAAACAGACCGCCCAGCTCAGTCTTTCTTGTTGAGGAGTTCCTTTAGGTCTGCGAACGGCCGGTGCTTGGTCCCAGTGACCTCGCTTGCTTTAGCACCAGCTGCGCGTCCGGCGCCAATGGCGGCTATATGTTCTTCGTATTTCTGGTGTTCGTAGTCGTGGCAATACAGGCACAGTAGTTCCCAATTGCTGCCGTCCAGTGGGTTGTTGTCATGATCCATGTCCTTATGGTGGACAGTCAGCTCCCGCAGGTTGGCCTGGGTGAACTCGCGTCCACAGCGGCCGCAAATCCACGGGAAAAGTTTGAGGGCCTGCTCGCGGTAACCCGCTGCACGTTCGTCGCTGCTGCGGCGCGCATTGGCGACGATGCGATCAAGCTTATCGGTATCGAGGGAATGGCCGGTGCGGCCATCCCGGGGCGGGGGCTGAGCCAAGGTCCACTTCTCCCAGATCGACAGTGATGTGCGATATAAGCTAGACTATATTATTGAAAGTTCATGGATATTTTATGCATCCTTGCCAATTGGACACCAAAATACACCTCATTAATGAATCTAGTGCTTACTAACCAATGGGTCTAGTTTTGTCAGTTGAAAGGATTACGCGCGCGATCCGTTGAATCGATACCCTTCTCGATCATTGGGCAGCATGCGTATCGTGGCGTTATGTCGTATCGACGCTATCGTTAAGCTTTGGTGCAGATCAAGATGTGCGCCGCAATCTTGAATCCACAGTTCACCGAAATCGTATTCGAAGAGGAATTTTTCGAGGGGCCGAATATGGAAATCAGCTAACCTGACCCAGCGTGTATCATCAGAATAGAGGTGTCCACCGCTACGAGGAATACCGTATTCCCTGCCACGAATGGCAATCGGTAAAGGTGATGAA
>JAAUQA010000443.1 GCA_012032855.1 Candidatus Competibacteraceae bacterium | reverse complement strand
GGGTGGTCAACGCCGCATAACTACCCCGGTCATAGCGCACCAACCACGCGTAGACACTGCTGCGGTAAACCCCATCACTTGGGCCACCACCTCCGGACTTTGGCCTTTCTCGCGTATCGCTTGCACTGCCCGTTTGCGGAAGTAACTCATGACGTCGTCCGGAATCTTTCTCCCATCATTCAGCCACTCGTCAGCCATGACCATCCTCCAAAATTGCTTTCAACATCCTGTATAGAATACTCTCTTGCCATGTCCGTTTATAAATTAGCTAGACGATAATTGTCAAAAGAGACAACGAGCAATGTCTTAATCTGTTGCTGCGCGTGCCTCGGCAAGCGTAGCGTACATCCTCAAGTTTTCATCTTTCCACTGAACAAGCTTGTAACTGTCCGGCAAAGGGGGCTTTTTTGCGCGCTCTATGAAACCATTCATAGTCATCATAGGCATCACGAGTTTGTACCATACTTTGTCACCGGAAACTCTCCTTGCCACCAGTGTAGACGCGTACTGCCCTTCTAACACGACCGACGTTTTTGTCTGCCTTTCTGGAACGGATTCAATCCCGGCTGGATAAATGCTTTGCAAAGCCTGGACTGGGTACGCAAAACCATAGTCAAAGAAAATGAAGGGAAAACCGTTTTTTATCTCCTCATCTGGAACGCCCTTAAACAATCGACGACCTGATTTAAGCGCAAGGAGCTTCGCCTCAACAGAAGTTCCTTCGTTGGCCTCTGCCATCAGATCGCCATTAGCGAAAACAATAATGCGGATTCTCCCCTCCTCACCGTTAGCTGCAAAAGATACTTCCATGAAACCAAAGCAGCTCCAGTACTTATCCTTCGCGCAAAAGTACTGCGCAAAAGTATCATTTGTCGCCCAACACAAGAGCAGGGCGAGCAGAGGAATTGAGGCAGAGATCCGTTTCATCGCTTAGTGGCACCTAACCTATGACCACATAGTGTCCATATATTTGCGGTGGCCCATCATTACCAGAATAACTAACTGATATTATGATATTTCTGACATCATTAGATATTCGTTTTCTTTTCCACAGTGCAAATTTCCTTATTTTAGACTGCGCTGCATCCCAAGACCCGGCATGGTGCAACAGCCCGCCCCCAGTAAACGCTTTGCACTCACATAACGCATCTTGCCTGTTTCGCTGCACCATAATCTAACAAAGCCAATTCTGTCGGTGTCGCTTATCAGCGACAACTCATTGTTTTAAAAAGCCCACTAATAATATGGCATAACAAATGCCAGATAGCCCTCGGCGTTATCAGGTTCGCTTCGATTTTGGATCTTAAGCATTGCTAAGAGGGTATTTAATGAACAAAAAAAGAACACTTTTGCACGGTCTGCTGGCAAGTGCACTGGCCTTAGGCACGGTCGTCGTGCATGCAGCGGACACCATCAAGGTAGGCGTTCTACATTCTCTTTCGGGCACGATGGCTATCAGCGAGACCACGCTGAAGGACACGGTGTTAATGCTCGTTGACGAACAAAATAAAAAAGGTGGTCTGCTAGGCAAAAATTAGAAGCCGTGGTTGTAGACCCGGCATCAAACTGGCCCTTGTTCGCTGAAAAGGCGCGCGAACTATTGGAGAAGGAAAAAGTCGCGGTGGTCTTTGGTTGCTGGACTTCCGTATCGCGCAAATCGGTGCTGCCGGTTTTCGAAGAACTCAACGGCTTGCTGTTCTATCCAGTGCAATACGAAGGTGAGGAATCCTCCAAGAACGTGTTTTATACCGGTGCCGCTCCCAACCAACAAGCTGTCCCGGCGGTGGATTACTTTATGAACGAATTGGGGGTAAAGCGCTGGGTATTGGCCGGAACCGACTATGTCTATCCCCGCACCACCAACAAAATCCTTGAGCAGTACCTGAAAGATAAGGGTGTTGCTGAAGAAGACATCATGATCAACTACACGCCGTTCGGTCATTCCGATTGGCAGAGTATCGTCGCCGAAATCAAGAAATTCGGTTCAGCGGGTAAAAAGACCGGGGTTGTTTCGACCATCAATGGCGACGCCAACGTGCCGTTCTATAAAGAATTGGCTAATCAAGGCATCTCCGCCGAAGACATTCCGGTAGTAGCCTTCTCGGTTGGCGAGGAAGAATTATCCGGTATTGATACCGCGCCTCTGGTGGGCCATCTGGCTGCCTGGAACTACTTCATGAGTGTTGACGCAGAGGACAACGAAGATTTCATCACGAAATGGAAAGCCTTCATCAAAGACGATAAGCGTGTCAGCAACGATCCCATGGAAGCGCATTACATCGGCTTTAACATGTGGGTGAAAGCAGTGGAGATCGCCGGTACCACTGATCCCGAGGCCGTGGAGAAAGCGATCGTCGGAGTGACGGTGCCCAACTTATCCGGTGGTTTTGCGACCATGTTTCCCAATCACCACATCACCAAGCCGGTGCTGATTGGCGAAATTCAAGAAGACGGTCAGTTCGAAACGGTTTGGCAAACCCCTGGCACGGTGATCGGCGACGCTTGGTCGGATTATCTGCCGGGTAGCCGTGACCTCATCGCCGACTGGATGGCGCCCGTCTCCTGCGGTAACTTCAACATCAAAACAGGCAAGTGTTCGGGTCAGAACTACGAGTAACCCGAACGGCCGGGGCGGATCGGATGGATTGATAGCCATCCGCCCGCCCTATCTTTTTCTCCTCTCCCAGGCTGCCCCTTATGCGTATCAGGTTCTGGTCGTTGTTGACGCTGTTCGTCTGTGCAGCGCTGTTTATCAGCGGAGCTCAGGCCCAGCAACAGGAAGAGTTCGAATCGGCACTCGCAGCACTGAATGCCCGCAGCTTTTCCGCCAAAGAAAAAGCGGTCGAAGCCCTAGTACAAACCGCTCATCCGCGTGCCGCCGCCGTGTTGGATGCCCTGCTGGATAGACGCCTGTACGTGCGCAAGGAGGATAGGAAGGTAGTCATTACCAAGTCGGCAGGGTCTGGATTTGCGTTGGTGGATGCCGCAACCGGTGCCGAATTGGGTGAGGTTGGAAAACGCACCGTTGATCGCATTTCTACCAATAACCGGCTGCGCAGCGTGCTGCGTACCGAGTTGGCTAAACTTAACTTGGGCGATCCCGATCCGAAGGTGCGCTCGGCGGCGGTGCAGCAGATTATCGACAACTTCGATGCGACCAGTGCCGCCTTTCTGAAAGAAGCGGCTAAACAGGAACAAGACCCGCAGATACGCGAACGAATGGAAATCGGTGTCGCTTTGGGCGGCCTTAACGCTGCTGATCCCGAGCAGCGCCTCGCGGCTATTACAACGATGAAGGGTAGCGTTAATCCTGAGGTGCGTAATCGTCTCACGACCTTGCTCGATAGCGAACAGGACGCGCAAGTCATCAAGGCGATCAATTCGGCTCTCGCTGCCATTCAAGATAAGCTAAATCGTTATGCTTTAATCGAGACGATTTTCTTCGGCCTCAGTCTGGGTTCGGTGCTGTTTTTGGCCGCGATCGGCTTGGCGATTACCTTCGGCGTCATGGGGGTGATCAATATGGCGCACGGCGAATTGATCATGCTGGGCGCTTATACCACCTATTTAATCCAGCTGCTGTTGCCCAATTTTATCGATTGGTCGCTATTGTTAGCCGTCCCTGCTGCGTTCATCGTGTCCGGCCTGTTCGGTATTGCCATTGAGCGCGGGGTGATCCGCTTTCTCTACGGTCGGCCGTTAGAAACGCTGCTCGGCTACCT
>JAAUQA010000059.1 GCA_012032855.1 Candidatus Competibacteraceae bacterium | reverse complement strand
TCCAACCGCGATTCAATGACCACACCACGGGCGGGGCCTTCCGAAACGGCCTTGAGTTCGAGCACTTCGGCTTGCACCAACACTTGATCCAATAAATCGTCGATGCCTTCACCGGCCTTTGCCGAGACATAGGCAAACAAAGTTTCCCCGCCCCATTCTTCGGGGACAACTTGGTGTCGGGATAATTCGCTCTTGATACGCTCCGGGTCGGCCTCGGGTTTGTCCATCTTATTCACAGCCACCACAATGGGTACACCAGCAGCCCGAGCATGTTGAATCGCTTCGATGGTTTGCGGCATGACGCCATCATCGGCAGCAACGACCAGGATGACGATGTCTGTCGCCTTGGCGCCACGTGCACGCATCGCAGTAAATGCGGCATGGCCGGGTGTATCCAAAAAAGTCACTACGCCTTTACGGGTTTCCACATGATAAGCACCAATATGCTGGGTGATCCCACCCGCTTCGGCTGCAGCCACTTTGGTGCGGCGGATATAGTCCAACAGTGAGGTTTTACCATGATCGACATGCCCCATGATCGTCACCACCGGAGCTCTTGGTGTTGCTTCTTGTGCACCCTCAACGGTATCGGCGACCAATTCCTCTTCCAATGCATTTTCTTTCAATAGCTTGTAAGTGTGGCCCAGCTCTTCAACCACTATTGCTGCTGTCTCTTGGTCCAAAACTTGATTGATGGTCACCATCGAGCCTAGCTTCATCAGTGCCTTGATGACTTCCGTAGCCTTAATGGACATTTTTTGGGCCAAATCGGCCACACTGATGGTTTCAGGCAGGGTGACTTCATGAACGATGGGTGCTGTCGGTTTGGCAAACGCATGACGTGATGGCGGCGTAACAACGGCTTTGGCACCCCTAGCCTGCTTGGTTCCTTTCCTGCGCCCTGCTCTGTCGTTCGGTCCCCCGGATTGCTTGGCGCTGCGTCCATGGGCTGAATTATCTGCCCCTTTTTTGGTTTTTGATTCTTCTTCGGTGCCGCGCCGGGTCGCAGTTTTTGCGTCGTTAGCTCGCCGACTTTTTGCATTTTCGGTGCGTGGGACCGCATCTTGTGTGGTGGTACGCTGCAAATCCTGTGCCTCGGTATTCGGTGCAACTTGCTCAGCGCTAAGCACCGATTCTTTACTTTGTTCTTCCAGCTTGCGGTCTTGTTCCGCTTTCAGCTGGGCCTCTTCCTCAGCTTTAAGGCGCGCAGCTTCCTCAGCCACCAGCCGTTGTTGCTCCTCTTCCTCAGCTTTAATGCGCGCAGCTTCTTCGGCCTTCAGCCGGGCCTCTTCTTCCGCTTTAATGCGCGCAGCTTCTTCGGCCTTCAGCCGGGCTTCTTCTGTCTGTCGTTGCCGCTCTTCCAACTCTTTACGCGATCCCGGTTCTGAAACACCGGGCTTACGTTTACTCTCGCCTTCAATCACGCTGCGTTTGACGAAAGTGCGTTTCTTGCGCACTTCCACACTGACCGTCTTGACTTTTCCCGCAGCACCGCCAGCCACTTTGATTTCGCTATGCGTTTTGCGATTGAGGGTAATTTGCCGGGGTTCGGAAACGCCCAAGCGCATCTTCTTTCCGTGGCTCTTGCGCAAGTGCGCCAACAAATTCATCTTTTGTTCATTAGTAATCGTCGCATCGGCGCCGGATACCGATATGCCCGCTTCTTCAAACTGCAATAGCAACCGGTCGACCGGAATACCCACGTCTACCGCAAACTGTTTAATCGTAACACCCGTCATTAAATCACCTCCAGGACGACTAGCCTTGCTGCTCGTCCGCAAACCAAGGTGCCCGCGCCGTCATAATCAAATCTGCCGCGCGGTTTTCATCCAGCCCGGTCATGTCGGTGAGATCGTCCACCGACAATTCGGCTAGGTTTTCCATCGTCGAAACACCTCTTTCAGCTAAAAAGAACGCCAATTCTTCGTCCATGCCTTCCATCTGCAAAAGATCTTCCGCAGGTCCGGATTGGCTGCTTTGCTCCTCGGCAGCGATGGCTTGCGTCAACAAGGCATCCCGCGCCCGATTGCGCAATTCTTCGGCAATGTGCTCATCGAAGCCGTGTATTTCCAACATTTCATTGATCGGCACATAGGCCACTTCTTCAAGATTCGCAAACCCTTCGCGCACCAGAACGCCGGCCATTTCCTCGTCAACCCCAATTGTTCCATGAACATATCCTGCAGGGCTTGTTCCTCAACACCGCTTCTGGCGCGGGCTTGATCCTCGGTCAATACGTTTAATATCCACCCCGTCAATTCGCTGGCTAAGCGGACATTCTGGCCACCTTTACCGATGGCTTGAGACAACTTGTCGTCGCTGACCGCGATATCCATGCTGTGGGAATCTTCATCCACGACGATAGAGAGCACTTCAGCCGGAGACATGGCATTCATGACGAACTGCGCGGCATTGGCATCCCACAGCACGATATCAACCCGTTCACCGGCCAATTCATTCGATACGCTTTGCACGCGGGAGCCGCGCATTCCCACGCAGGCACCAACTGGATCGATACGCGGGTCGTTACTTTTTACGGCGATTTTCGCCCGTACACCGGGATCGCGCGCAGCACCTTTGATTTCGATCATGCCTTGACCGATTTCCGGTACTTCCAGGTTAAACAAGGCGATCAATAACTCCGGCGCGACTCGGCTAACAAATAATTGCGGGCCGCGAATCTCAGAACGCACGTCTTTGAGGTACCCGCGAATCCGATCCCCGCTGCGTACCTGTTCACGGGGTATCATATCTTCCCGCGCGATTTTGGCTTCCACATTGCCGCCCAAGTCCAATAGGACGTCGCCGCGTTCGATACGTTTGACAACGCCGCTGAGCAGTTCTCCTTTGCGCCGAATATAGGCATCGACAATCTGAGCACGCTCCGCTTCACGAACCTTTTGGACGATAACCTGCTTCGCCGTTTGCGCAGCAATTCGACCAAAAGCGGCGTTCTCCGCAGGCTCTTCGATGAAATCGCCGATTTGGATGTCCGCTCGCTTGGCGATCGCCTCATTCAATGGCAGTTGTCGATCAAGACTTTCCGGGGGATCCTCGTCGCCGATGACTTCCCAGCGCCGAAACGTTTGATAGTCCCCGGTGCGACGATCGATTTCAACCCGCAAGTCTACATCGCGGAGTACATTTTTTTGCCGCCGATGCCAAGGCCGCTTCCATGGCTGAGAAAATCACTTCTTTGCCAACGCCTTTTTCATGCGAAACCGCATCCACCACCAGTAATATTTCTTTGCTCATGGCCCTACCTCTTCCTCGTCCCTGCGCTAGAACTCGGGAACTAGCCGGGCGTTTTCAATGCGTTCCAGCGGAATCGGCAGTTCTTGCCCCTCGCTTTCCAGCACAACATTGTCATCGCACATCCCGCGCAGCCGACCGGTAAAATTCCGCCTCCCGTCCAGTGGCGCGCTGAGTTGAATACGGGCCTTGTGGCCTGCAAACCGAACAAAATGATCCGCCTCGAACAGCGGCCGATCCATACCCGGGGAAGACACTTCCAGGGTGTAATGACCCACTATGGGGTTTTCCACATCTAACGTCCCGCTGATTTGTTCGCTGACTCGTTGACAATCCGTAATCTTGATTCCCTCGTCTTTGTCGATATACACGCGCAATAATGCATTGGCTTGGTGTGGATGAAACTCCACGCCGACCAACTCGTAACCCATGGCTTCCACCACGGTAGTCAAGACTCGCTTTAATTTGGGATCCTGGCGCATTGCTACCACCACCGGAAACGAAAAGTGGGCCATAGGCCCACTTGTTCAGCAACTGGCTGATTCGGCGCGATAGCAGGAAATAACTCCTACATCGCACACATAAAAAAAGCCCGAAGCGGGCTTTTTCACTACCTTCAAGAAACTTGGTAGCGGGGGCAGGATTTGAACCTGCGACCTTCGGGTTATGAGCCCGACGAGCTACCGGACTGCTCCACCCCGCAGCAGAGTTAGATATAATAAAAATTAAATGGAAATATTACAAGAGCTATACCGTGATTAGTGAATATATTGAGCAATTATTTTTACGCCAAAGACCATTTAGGGCCCATTATCCAACTGTTTCCATAAACAATGGCCATCGCTGCTAGCGTCCAATACGTCTAGATAACGAACATGTTCGGCCTGTTCCTGCGCATTGGCACGATACACGGTTAAACCCTCTCGACTCTCCCTACGGAACTCAATCGACTTAGATTCCGGCGCATCAGAGACCTTCTCTGCATCTAACCGTAGCGCAACCTGCCCACCGGTCATTGCCAAATACACTTCGGCCAACAACTGGGCATCCAACAACGCGCCGTGCAACGTGCGGTGAGTGTTATCAATACTATACCGCTTACACAGTGCATCCAGGGCGTTACGCTGTCCGGGGTGGCGCTGCCGTGCGAGCTGCAACGTATCGCGAACCGCTGCGCAATGCGCTCGCAAGGCACCAAACTCAGGGTTCCAAAGTTGCAGTTCGCGATCTAAAAATCCCAGATCGAACGGGGCATTATGGATGACTAACTCGGCGCCTTTAACGAACTCCAGGAACCGTTCCGCAATATCGGCAAAGCGCGGCTTATCCTGCAAAAATTCAGGCGTGATTCCATGTACCGCAACCGCTCCAGGATCGATTTCGCGGTCCGGCTGCAGATATTCATGAAATCGATTAGAGGTCAATCGACGATTACACAATTCCAGGCAACCGATTTCGATAATGCGATGCCCTTTAGCCGGATCCAGACCGGTGGTTTCGGTATCCAACACGATTTGCCGCAGCGACATATGCTCTCCTCAATTCGGTTCTGCGCGCGCAGCCGCTATACCGGCTCGGGCCAGTGCGTCGGCGCGCTCATTATCGGGGTGGCCACTATGCCCTTTCAGCCAGTGCCATTCAACCTGGTGATGACGGGTGACAGCAACCTCCAAACGTTGCCATAGGTCTTTATTTTTGACTGGTTTTTTATCTGCCGTTTGCCAATTCCGCCGTTTCCAGTTCGGCAACCACTCGCTAATGCCTTGTTGTACATAACGTGAATCGGTACCGACGATAACATGGCAGGGCCGTTTCAACGCTTCCAAGCCCTTGATAGCCGCTAGTAATTCCATGCGATTATTGGTCGTTTGTTGCTCCCCGCCATAAGGTTTTTCATGCCCATTCCAACGCAGCACCACACCCCACCCGCCCGGCCCGGGATTACCGCTACAGGCACCATCGGTAAATATTTCTACGGCTTGAGTCACATTCTATTACCGCAACTCGGCTGGTTAACGCCCACAGGAAGCGCATAACGGCGAACCCGCCAGTGCATTTTTAAGGGGGTCAACGGGATGACCCTTTTTTTAGCCAGCACCACATAGCCGCTTCCCAGCATAGGCCACCACCGGGCACCGAGTCGTTCCATAAAAGCCAACTTTTGCAACATCGCAAGCGAAGTCAAGGGAGGTCGATAGAAACCATAACGCAAAGCCATGACCTCGCAATCAATGCGCGCCAGCCAACGTTGTAATTGGGGCACGCTGATGGGCCGCCCACCCTGAAGCTGATGATTAAAACCCAGCCAACGTTTTATGTTCCACAGAGAATACGGATTAAAGCCGGCGATCAACACATGGCCGCCCGCTATCAACACCCGATCAATTTCTTGCAACACGGCGTAGGGCTCCGGCAAGAATTCCAATGCATGGCAGAGTATCGCGACATCAATACACTCCTTTGCGATAGGCAATTCGGTTGGTTTTACCAATACATCACCGGCCGTCCCTGCCGATTGAGGCCAGTACAGATGAATTCGGTGAGGAATAGTGCTGCCGAAAAAAACTGCCTCATTTAACGGTACGCCCAGCACAAGCAGATGTTGTCCAAACAGCGGGGTTAACACACTGGCTAGGTGCGCGGTTTGCGTCTCAGCGAACAATTGGCCTAACGGCGTAAGATACCACTGCTGCAAGCCTAACCAATGCTGATCATCTACTGCACGACCGCCGGAATTATCCATCGCCTGAAAAAACCGAATGAACACTACTGAGACCTGTTTGCCGTCCGTAGTCGTAAAAACCGCTCCATCGCCATTTGCTGAGTTTCGGGCACGATAAGCCAAATTCGGCGAAGGGCTTGGAAAGACAACGCACTAACGGCTTCGCTAATCAGAATCAGACTGCGGGTATAGGGGATTCGGCCGTGGACGCTACCCAGCAAAGGTAAAGCTAGCGAGCGCAAACCGAGTTGATCGGCTTGTTTCAAGCACACATGCAATGCCTGACTGACCCATTGCTCACAGCAGGTGGGATCACGATCTAAATCATGAATTACGGCCAGCAATCGATTGCCTCGCACAACCACACAGCCGAGTTCCAGAGGTTGTTGATCGAACAAAGCCGTCATCAAACGAATCGGGTGTTCCTCGGTGTGTCGAACAACCGCATCCGCGCTCAGCACCAGATAGGTGTCTTCCTCTAAAACGACAGCATCCGTCGCAAACGGGGGATGCGCCGAAGGACTCGCAACAAGATAAACTTGATTGACCCAAAATTCGGTGCAACGCCCGCCGGGAATCAGATTGAGAGTAACAGGTTTCACAATGTTATCAAGGATATAACAAGTTTAGCGGCATCGTGAGAACCAAACCCAACAACATTACGATCGAATCGGGTGTACTCAACCCAATCCGAACAACGACTTGAACTTAGCATACAGTGCTTGGAAAAACTCAACCGCTTCCGAATCGGCGGCATTCGCTTGCCAAACATACTCACCGAAACCGATTTGCGCCAGTACAAACTGCCCCGCTCCGATCTGGGCGATAGCCACGATACCGGTAGCGATCTGGCCGAGACCGAACAATACACCAATGGCTAACTGGCCAATCGCTAACACACCGGTTGCCGCCTGTCCGAAACCAAAACCGACGGCGAGCGCCAATTGCCCAATAGCGATTATGCCGAATGCAGCATGGCCGATAGCCACCACTCCCAACGCCAACCGGCCTACCGCGATAATCCCTTTAGCTATGATGCGTTGGCCGGTTTCCGGGCAGATACCCCAGGTGTAGTGGAGCAACGGAAAACCGAACAGCACCTGATGAGACTTAAACTCTGCGAAGTAACGCCCATCCGGATAGACAAATCGCCGCCATGTTCCACGCCGCGTTTTCTCAATTTTATATTCGACTGTTTCTAACAACAGATTGCGCATGATGACAGTCTCGCAAAAGCGGATTTCAGCTTTCTTGCAGTGTTGTTAAAGCAGCAAACAATGTCAGTGCTTCAGGATTGGCTAATGCTTCCTTGTTCTTTACGGGACGACCATGCACAACATCGCGTACTGCCAGTTCCACGATTTTGCCGCTCTTGGTTCGCGGGATGTCGGTAACCTGGACAATCTTAGCCGGCACATGGCGCGGCGTGGTATTGCGGCGGATTTGATTTTTGATACGTTGAATCAGGCTGTCGTCGAGATCCAACCCGTCACGCAGTCGAACGAATAACACGACCCGCACATCGTCTTCCCAATCCTGTCCGATTACCAGCGCTTCCACCACCTCCGGCAACTGTTCGACCTGACGGTAAATTTCCGCCGTACCGATGCGCACGCCGCCCGGATTGAGTACAGCATCGGAACGACCATAGATGATCAAACCCTGATGCTCGGTCAGTTCGACGTAGTCCCCATGACACCAAACGCCGGGAAACCGTTCGAAATAAGCTGCGCGGTACTTGGCACCATCCGGGTCATTCCAAAATCCAATCGGCATACTCGGAAACGGTGCTGTACACACCAGCTCACCTTTTTCTCCTTGCACCGCTTCGCCGGCTTCGTTCCATACTTCGACGTTCATACCCAGCCCCCGGCATTGCAGTTCACCCCGAAAGACCGGAAGAATCGGATTGCCCAAAGCAAAGCAGGAGACGATGTCGGTACCACCGGAAATCGAGGACAAGCACAAGTCGGTTTTTACCTTTTGGTAAACGAAATCGAAACTCTCCGGCACCAGCGGCGAACCTGTGGACAGCACGGTTTTCAAACCAACCAAACGATGAGTATGACGTGGTTCCAAGCCGGCTTTATTGACTGCGTCGATGAATTTGGCGGACGTCCCGAACACCGTCATGGCTTCATTATCGGCAAAGTCGAACAGCACATTGCCATCGGGATAAAACGGTGAGCCATCATAGAGCAGTAGCGTGGCCTCAGAAGCCAGCGCTGTTACGAGCCAATTCCACATCATCCAACCGCAGGTGGTGAAATAAAATACTCGATCCCCGGGCTTGATGTCGGTATGCAACCGATGCTCCTTCAAATGCTGCAATAAGGTGCCACCGGCACTATGCAAGATGCACTTGGGCACGCCGGTGGTCCCTGAAGAGAACATGATGTAGAGCGGATGATCAAAAGGCAGTTGTCGAAAGGCAATCTCGCCGGACAGGTAAGGATTTACTACATCCTGCCACAGACTCGCATTGGACAGCGGATTCAATCCCGGTTTCACTTGGGTATACGGCACCACGATCCAGTGTTTGACGCTCGGCAATAGGATCTGCAGTTCCTGCAGACGCGCTAGGCAATCATGCGCCTTGCCGTTGTAATAATAACCGTCAGCACTGATCAATACCTTGGGTTCGATCTGGCCAAACCGATCCACTATGCCGCGGGTGCCGAAATCCGGCGAACAGGACGACCACACTGCACCAAGGCTGGTGGTTGCCAGCATAGCGATCACGGTCTCCGGTAGATTAGGCATGAAACCCGCCACCCGATCTCCGGTCTCTACACCCATATCCTGTAAAACCTGCGCTAAGCGCGAGACTTGCTCATAGAGTGTGTTGTAGGTCAGGGTACGGCGAACTCGATCTTCGCCTTGAAACACCATCGCTAGACCGTCATCACGGCGCCGCAACAGGTTTTGCGCAAAGTTTAGGCGCGCCTCGGGAAACCAGCGCGCACCCGGCATCTGATCGCCATGCTGTAGTACGTTAACGCCTTGGCGTTCGGCTATGACTTCGGTAAACGCCCATAACGCACGCCAAAACGCTGCGGGTTCGTTCACCGACCAGTCGTATAGCGCTGAGTAGGTGGAAAGTTGCAGGCCGTGCTGTTGCGAAACCATCCGCGTGAACGTTGTGAGATTGGCCTGTTCAATACGTTCAGCTGACGGCTGCCAAAGCAGTGTAGACATCTAAGGATTCTCCGTGGCTGATGCAAACGCTTCCCGAACTTCGCAGGAATACGTTGTAATGTCACAATGTAATAATACTCTCTGTAAGGTTATACATCATATGAACGGTCACTGGAAAACACGCGTATTGTTCGTCTGCATGGGTAATATCTGTCGCTCCCCTGTGGCGGAGGGCTTATTTCGGCATCTGCTGCAGAACGCGGGGCTAACCGAAGTGGTGGGTGTCGATTCGGCCGGCACTCATTCCTATCATGAAGGTGCGGCTCCGGATGAACGGAGTCAGGCAACCGCATCGCGCCGTGGTGTGGACTTAAGCACGCTACGTGCCCGTCGGGTGGTGCCGGAAGATTTTGATCTCTTTGACTACGTGCTGGCGATGGATCGTGCTAATTATCAGGATTTGTTGAGCCTATGCCCACGATCTGAACTGCAGGATAAAATCCGTTTATTCATGGACTACGCTCCCGACCGTTTGGAGCGAGAAGTTCCCGACCCCTATTATGGGGGACTCGGTGGTTTCGAACGGGTAATGGATTTGGTTGAAGAAGCCGCTCAGGGATTGTTATTACAACTGCGCGAACGTCATCGGCTTTAACATACAGCGACGCACGTCACAACAAGCCACGTTCTGCGAAAGAGACGGTTTCGCCATCGCCGACTACGAATGATCCAATAACCGGACATCGATCAACGCCAACGCCTCCTTGAGGCGAAGCGTGATTTGTTCATCGGCACGGCTGGGCTCGGCGATGCCGGAGGGGTGATTATGGGCTATGATCAAGGCGGCGGCGTTGTGATACAAGGCGCGCTTGACAACTTGGCGGGGATGAACCGAAGCGCCATCAATCGTGCCATAGAACAATTCTTCGAAAGCGATGACCCGATGCCGATTATCCAGAAATAAGCAGGCGAAAACCTCTTGGGGTTGATGGCGCAGCTTGGCACTCAGATAGCGCCGTGTATCATCCACACTCTGTAAGGCGTCACCGCGTTGCAGGGTCGATTCCAAGAAGCGCCGACCCAGTTCCAGTACAGCCTGCAATTGAACATATTTCGCCATACCCATGCCCGGGTTTTGACAAAAACTCGCTTGATCGGCTTCCAACAAACAGCGCAAACTACCGTATTGGTTTAACAAATCTCTAGCCAAGTCAACCGCGCTGCGCCCAGGCACGCCGATGCGCAGAAAAATTGCCAGCAACTCAGCATCGGAAAGCGCACCCGCCCCCCGCTTGAGTAGCTTTTCTCTCGGACGCTCGCTATCAGGCCAATCGCGGATAGACATACAGAGATTATCGTTTCACAATTAACGCTATTGGTGATTATAGCTGGCTAGTCGTATGACTTATCATTGCTCGCGTCAGCCTATTCAACCCGTTCTTTAATCGCGGTATGCTAACCTCACGTAACCTGAATTTCCTATTATTTCTCTAATCGCTGTTAATCTAATACCCATGTCTGCACGCACAGCTACGGTGGGTCGCGAGACCCTGGAAACCCAAATTAGCCTTTTCCTTGATCTGGATGGGGACGGGACTGCTAAACAGGCCACAGGACTGCCTTTTCTAGAGCACATGATTGATCAAGTAGCCCGGCACGGCCTGCTGGCTCTGGATATCCAGGCCAAAGGTGATCTTCACATTGATCAACACCACTCCGTGGAGGACATCGGCATTACCCTCGGCCAAGCATTTAAACAAGCGTTGGGCGACAAAAAAGGGATTCGTCGTTACGGCCATGCCTATGTGCCCTTGGACGAAGCATTGTCGCGGGTAGTCATCGATTTTTCGGGTCGCCCCGGCCTGGAGTATCATGTCGAGTATCCACGTGCACGGATTGGGGATTTCGATGTCGATTTATTTCGGGAGTTTTTTCAGGGTTTTGTTAATCACGCCCAGGCGACCCTACATATCGACAATTTGCGTGGTCGTAATGCACACCATATCGCCGAAACCATATTCAAGGCGTTTGGCCGCGCTGTGCGGATGGCGATAGAATTTGATCCTCGCGTATCCGGTATTCCCTCGACCAAAGGCAGCCTATAACCCGACTCCTCGCAGGGACTGTTGTTATGACCAGCATTGCAATCATCGACTACGGGATGGGCAATCT
>JAAUQA010000442.1 GCA_012032855.1 Candidatus Competibacteraceae bacterium | reverse complement strand
GTCTCGCATTCGAATCCGAGAGTTACCAAAGAAGACGCCGTCCCCTCCATAGGGCACGTCCTCGATTTCTTGCGTTCCAAAAACACCTGGATAATTCGACTTGGAAATGCGAAAGAGTTTGGCTCCTTCGTCGACGTTATGAGGCCCTTCGTCATCGTCATCGCCGGACAACTATCGCCACACCCGATCCGATACCGGATGAACGTCCTTATGCCGGATGGCTCTATGGCGGTGTCGCCTTGGTTGCTGAAACCGAGAATCGGCTTGATACCTGGGAGCTGGATTTAGGTATCGTAGGTCCCTCAGCACGCGGCGAAGAGGTGCAAAACACGTTTCACCGCCTAATCGGTGTCGATGAAGCCAACGGTTGGGATAATCAGCTTAAAGATGAATTCGGTTATGCGCTGATCTACGAACGTAAATGGCGTAACCTTTGGGAACATCGTCGCTCCGGTTTCGGCTTGGACGTGATTCCACATATCGGCGGTAGCCTAGGTAATGTGGGGACTTATTTGGATATAGGCGCAACCTTGCGGGTCGGTAATGACTTACCCAACGATTTCGGTGCACCCCGTATCCGCCCCAGTTTGCCCGGATCGAATTTTTTCTTGCCGCGGGATAACTTCGGCTGGTATTTGTTTGCAGGGGTGAGCGGTCGCGCTGTGGCTTACAATATTTTCCTCGACGGGAATACCGATAAAGATAGCCTCAGCGTAGACAAGGAGCCTTTGGTCGGCGATTTACAAGCCGGATTAGTGACCAACCTCGGTTGGGCAAGATTAGCCTACACCTATGTTTATCGCAGCCGCGAATTTGATGGACAGGAAGAATCCGACCGTTTCGGTTCTATCGGACTGTCGATAAAGTTCTAGCACTAGTCGATGGACGTGCTCTGCCCATAACGCACAAAGCACTATATTGGTGCAAAAATGAAGTGCCGGTGCAGCCGATCTCCAACACCCGGTCGCAAAAGCTGCACCACTAAGGCTCTATAAGTCTGGCCTCAGTTTTGCTTGCTCTGGCATAATTCGGCGGTTACAGACGCCCTGCTCTTTGATGAGCGTTGGCGCACGGTGAGTCATTGTGTGCGTTCATACCCGCATCGTTCTAATCGAACAGGTACACTGGGCTTAGTCGCACAACCCAATACAGAGGGCATACGCCTCATGAGTGATTTAACAGCCAAACAAGGACTGTACGATCCGCGTTACGAACACGACGCCTGCGGCATTGGTTTTGTCGCCAACATAACAAACCGCCAAAGTCACGCGATTGTTCGGCAAGGTCTTGAAATTCTGAACAATCTCAATCATCGCGGGGCGGTGGGCGCCGACCCGCTAGCCGGAGACGGGGCCGGCATTCAGATCCAGATTCCCGACAAGTTATTGCGCGAGGAGTGCGCGACCCAGGGTATAACCCTACCTGCCCCCGGACACTACGCAGTCGGTATGGTATTTTTGCCGCGCGAGCAAGACACCTTGAGCAAATGCCTTGAGGCAATACACCACTACATTGATGTTGAAGGTCAAACCTTACTCGGTTGGCGCGATGTTCCTACCGACAATACCTGCTTAGGCGAGAGCGTCAAACCCCAAGAACCGCTGATCCGCCAAGTGTTCATCGGGCGCGGTGACAATTGTTCCGACGGCGACGCGTTCGAGCGCAAGCTGTTGGTGATCCGCAAGCAAGCGCACCACGCGGTTTGGGATCCCGGTTTGCCGGGCAAAGAACATTTCTACCTGCCGTCCCTGTCTGCCCGCACCCTGGTTTATAAGGGCATGGTGTTGGCCCAGCACTTGGATACGTATTATCGCGATCTGCAGGATCCTCGCACAGAGTCGGCACTGGCGCTGATTCACCAACGCTTCTCCACCAACACCTTCCCGTCCTGGAAACTCGCTCAGCCGTTCCGTTATCTCTGCCACAACGGTGAGATCAATACCCTGCGCGGCAATATCAATTGGATGCTGGCGCGTCGGCATACCATGTCCTCCGAGTTATTGGGTGACGATTTAGCCAAGCTTTGGCCATTGATCGGTGACGGTAGTTCTGATTCGGCGACATTCGATAATGCCTTGGAACTGCTGGTGGCCGGCGGGTATTCGCTGGTCCATGCCATGATGTTGATGATCCCTGAAGCGTGGACTGATAATCCGTTGATGGACGAACAACGCCGGGCGTTTTATGAATACCATGCGGCTTTGATGGAACCCTGGGACGGCCCGGCGGCAGTCGCGTTTACCGATGGTCGGCAAATCGGCGCGACTCTTGATCGCAACGGACTCCGTCCGGCGCGTTATGTAATCACTGATGATGATCGGGTGATCATGGCCTCGGAAACCGGCGTGCTGCCGGTCTCGGAAGACCGTATTGTCAAAAAATGGCGCTTGCAGCCGGGCAAGATGTTTCTTATCGACTTGGAACAGGGGCGTATTATCGACGATGAGGAGGTAAAAGCGCAGTTGGCCTCCGCTCAACCCTACCAAACCTGGCTCAATAAAACCCAAATCCGGTTGGCGGATCTACCAACCGAAGTCGGCCCCATGCCTCCGGATGCCCAGACCTTGCTAGACCGGCAACAGGCGTTTGGTTACACCCAGGAAGACATCAAGTTTTTCCTGGTGCCGATGGCCCTCACCGGCCAGGACCCGGTCGGCGCGATGGGACGCGACACACCGCAAGCCGTGCTTTCCCAACGGCCCAAGTTGCTATACGACTATTTTAAGCAGAACTTCGCCCAAGTCACCAACCCACCCATCGACTCCATTCGCGAAGAACTGGTGATGTCGCTGGTTTCCTTAATCGGCCCGCGCCCCAATTTGTTGGACCTGCACAGTGGTGGTATGCATAGACGACTGGAGGTGAACCAGCCGATCCTGGCCAATGTCGATTTGGAACGAATCCGTCATATCGAGAATCATGTCGATCAGGTGTTCCGTACCTTCACCCTGGATATGGTGTGTCCGGAGGAACGCGGCGCAGCCGGCATGGATAATGCGCTCAGCGCATTATGTCGGCAAGCGACCGAGGTGGTGCGTCAGGGCTATAATATTCTGATTTTGTCCGACCGCCGGGTTGATGCCGATCACATTCCCATACCCTCGCTGCTGGCGACTGCCGCCGTTCACCATCATCTGATTCGGGAAGGCTTGCGGACTTCGGTAGGACTGGTAGTGGAGACCGGTGAAGCGCGTCAAGTCCATGATTTTTGTCTGTTAGCCGGCTATGGCGCTGAAGCCATTAATCCTTATTTGGCATTTGACACCCTTTCCGCCTTAGCCCCAACCTTGGTCGACCCGCTAAGTGAGGCCGAGGCGCATCAGCGTTACATCAAAGCAGTCGCTAAGGGCATCTTGAAGGTCATGGCCAAGATGGGTATTTCCACCTATCAGTCTTATTGTGGCGCGCAAATTTTCGATGCCGTGGGCTTGTCCACCGCGTTCGTAAGCCGCTATTTCACCGGCACCAAAAGTTTGGTTGAAGGCGTTGGTTTGACTGAAATTGCCGAAGAGGCTGTGCTTCGCCATCAAGCCGCCTACGGTGATGATCTGCTCTACCGTAATGCGCTGGACGTCGGCGGCGAACTGGCCTGGCGGATCCGTGGCGAAGAACATGTCTGGACCCCGGAAACCATCGCCGTGTTGCAACATGCCGTACGCAAGGGCGATTATAAGCAATATAAGCGGTACTCCCGCCGCGTGGATGACCAAAGCGAACGACTCACG
>JAAUQA010000441.1 GCA_012032855.1 Candidatus Competibacteraceae bacterium | reverse complement strand
ACCTCGAACTGTACCCAAACAACGAAGATCGTATCAAAGCGCCTCCTTAGATGCCTCAATTCCACGAGCACTCTCGTAACCGGGTGCGACACAGCCCAGGAGAAAGTGCGGCGGTTTTGAGGGGTGTATCAGAAAATTACAGATGTTATTTTTGTCGTTACGCTGAGTGTGTATCGGACGGATTTGTCGGCGTCCCGGATTATTTGTTGATAATTCCATTTTCGCCTGATACAGGCCAGGTTTAAGCCAAACCTTGCCGTCCATACGCTCAATCGTATCGTAGACGAGATAGTCCGAATCAATTCCCCGAACGATCATGATTCCACGCAAATACTTTTGGCCATTGCTGTTTATCACTGTGCGGGTGCCCCGCGAATAGTAGATCGTGCGAAAGGCACGCCTTGCTATGCTTTCCAGGTACGATTCTCGCTTTTTGCTCTGTGGTACTGGCGTTGTCATGGCTTAACTCTCTTGCAATGAAATGGAAATCAAACCTCAAGGGTGAAATTCAGCCCTCATTTCGATAATGTCGCTACGTCGCTCGTTGCTATACATGGCAAACCACCAAGTACCGGCGGTCAAGGCCGGGCTAGTAGCCCCAGTGACCAATACCTCGGGACCATTGCCTCCCGGACCAGCCGTGAAATCGAAAGTCAGCTTGTCCGGGGCGACATCTTTTCGCACGTATAGAACGACATCGTCTGGCGTCACGGCTGTGATGCGTAGATCGTTATAGTTGGTACCTAAAGGCACCTGGATCGCAAAGACCAGTGGCTGTGTGTCATACACATAAATGTTTTGCATGGAGAACACCTGCTCCCCGCTCGGTAGGGTTTGCGTGGTGGCGTTATCGCTCCAAGTAGCGCTTAGCTCGTAAGTTGCGGCGCTGTAGCCGTGCACTCCGATATAAACCGAGTAGGGCCATGGGCCAGGGGGAGTGGCTGCCGGCGATCCAAAAGGAAACGCAAGTTGTTCCTGGGAACTACCGCGCTGACGGCTGCGTGCCGTCGTACCCAGCGTGGGGGGCTGACTGCCACCATAATAGAGATCGGCATCGCCGGGTCCGGTACCGGTCAGGTTGAATTCCAACCAAGTGGCATTCATCGGTACATCTAAGGTGTAATATTGCCAGTCCCCGAACCACACCGAACCGGGTTCCGCAATGCTGTTGTTGAGTGGAATGTCGCCACTGAACGGGGGCGTACCGGCGCAACAAGACAAAGTGACGGTCAGATCAAAATCCGCATCTTGAGGGCCAGGCGCGTACACGCCGATATACCAGGTACCGCTGCTCAGCGGCGGCGTGGTAGTGTCATCCATCGTCAGGGTATGAATGATGTTGCTGCCTTGAGAACGGAACGCATAGCTGTTCAAGCCCGGCAGGGTATCTTTTTGCACGTACAGGTGGGCTTCGCCGCTGCTGGTACGTTCCAACTCGATTTGTAATTCAGCGGTGTTGGCCGGAATGTCTAGTGCATAGAACTGCCAACCTGCGGGTTGTACATTCTGCCAAGGGATATTGGTTACCGGTCCCGGTGGTGTAACACCGGGTAAGGGGGAAGGATTGAGAATGCTGTGCAGTGCCTGCAGGTCGTAGATCGCAAACGCCCGCAGCCGGTAGGGGGCAGCAACACCGCCGCCGTGTTCTACAATAATCCGCCATTCGCGATTGAGCAGATTGCTCTGGGTAATTGTGACACTTTCGTTACTGGTGCCAGGCGTGGCCTGATTCGCGTAAAAAATCCAGGAGTTGGAAGCGGGGTCCCAATAGGCCAGTTGCAGGTCGGCATCGCCGGGACCTGTGCTTTCCATTTCGACCCGAATGCCGCGAAGGCCGGGCAATGCCGGGGTAAAGCGATATTCGTCGCGATTGCGCAACAGCAATCCGGAAACCGAGTCTTCGACGGTAACGCCGTTTTCCAATATGATTGGAGGTGGCGGCTGAAGATATATCGCAAGATTGAGCCGGAAGCTCTGGAGCAGCCGGTATACTTCTTGGCGAATCCCTTCAATATCCAGTGAAGAGAGGCGCGCTCTTGTCTTACTCAGCTTAGCTTGATGGAATTGGAATTTCGTTAGCTCGGTATCGGCGAGCAACCAGTCGTATACATCTCCATCATCTTGTTTGATGACCAGTGGGTCCTCAACAATAAGAATCTCTTGCAGAAGGCCCAGGGCTGGGTCGGCGTTGTCGGTGATATTCAATTGGCCACCGAACAGTAAAAAATCCTCTTTGGGAAGTTGGGTGATAATGCGTTCCAACAACGTTTCGGTCTGTCGTAATCGCAGCTCGGATTCAGGAGAAAGATGTGCATTAATCACCCATAAATCCCGTTCTCCGGGAAGGTCAATACGGGCGTATAAGGAACGGCCATCCCCGTATTTGCTTTCCAGGTCACTCCAGACACCATATTCGGCAATAGTGAAGCGACTGATTACCGCACTGGGGACTGTGGATTTGGCATCATGAACATAAGTGAATTCAGCGCCAAAATTTGTAATGACCCAATCATCCAGGTCTGATGGGCTGTTGTCGCCGATAATGAAATTCTGAAATAAAACGACGGCGGGTTGCTCGTCAGAATAGTCAGCGGTTGGGTCGTTGGCTAATAATATCGGAAGCGGCAATTCGTCTGCCTGAGAAGTGCCGGGTAGCAAAGCCAAACATAATACAATGCTCAAGAAGAGCAAGGAGATAATTCTTAACCTCATGTTTCTTTCCTCGTTAAAACGCGGATTAGGCGCTAAAGGGCACTGAATAAGCGAATTACTATTTATCAGTTGAGGAGCACAGCGGATGGTATTGGAATGAAGATACGCGTTGAGTGATCAAGGACTAATCAGTCAAAAGCGATCAGAAAACCGCTGGCGTAATGGGCAAGTGCAAATCGAATACCAGGATTTCGATCTGGCAAATAGGAGTTTGTAGGCACGTCAGGAAAGCGCCCAATATCGGTGATGGGAGGAGTAAATTTGCGGAGTTGAGCGGGTGTCGAGCCAATATGGCTCGGTTCAAATTGGTCTGAGATGTATCAAATTGAACCGTTTTCTAATCGGCACGCTAGGGCCGAAATTGAAAATCTACACTACTCAAAATCTCATTACGCTCAATGTGAAAGGTGTTCGCTAGCGCAAAACTATCAACAAATTACCGAGGACGATTTATAGATATTGGGAAAAAGCAATTCATTAACTTCGCGAGGATAATCCCGAAAACTATTCCTGTAGTATTCGCAATCATATCTGCCCACTCGGCATAACGATTTACATAGGGTTGTACCAACTCAATTGAACCACTGTAAGCAACGAACAATACCGCGATCAATAGACATCTTTTTGGCTTGCTTAATGCCGCAGGAAACATGAGTGCAGCGTAAGCAATGAAGTGGTGAGTTTTATCATTACCAGGTACAGGCGGAAATTCATCTAGTGGCCAGATAGACAATACGGTAATTGCGGCTAGAGTAACCAGTGTGAACGCAATCCAATTGGTTTTAATAACAGTTAGTAAAACTCTCATTTGATGGTATTCATTGATGATTTAATAAATTCAGTCAGCGCGGGCAAACTGGTTGGACCGGAATTTCCAGGAGAACATGGAGGCAATTTGGCCGGAAAAGAAGATACCGGATTTGGCGCCGGATTTTGGTTTGGCTCCAAGGCGCGACGGCAGCGGCATAGCGCGCTATGGTGCTGTTGGCGACAACGCCGAAGCCGGACTAAAAGACCA
>JAAUQA010000058.1 GCA_012032855.1 Candidatus Competibacteraceae bacterium | reverse complement strand
CCAAGACCGTGGCGATATTAAACCCGGCGATACCCTAATTGAGGCGACCAGCGGTAATACCGGCATCGCGCTGGCGATGGCAGCGGCGATTAAAGGCTATCACATGGTGTTGATCATGCCGGCTCACATGAGTGTCGAACGGCGCGCCGCGATGCGCGCATTCGGTGCCGACATCGTTTTGGTGAGTAAAGAGGAAGGGATGGAAGGCGCCCGCGATATGGCCGCTCAAATGGAACAGGAAGGCAAAGGCCGAGTCTTGGATCAATTTGCCAATCCGGACAATCCACTGATGCATTATGAAACCACCGGCCCGGAAATCTGGCGCGATACCCACGGTCGAGTTACCCATTTCATCAGCTCCATGGGCACCACCGGCACCATCATGGGTGCATCCCGCTATTTGAAAGAACGCAATCCGGCCATTCAAATCGTCGGTGTGCAACCGGCGGGAGATTCCAGTATTCCCGGTATCCGCCGTTGGCCACCGGAGTATCTGCCCAAGATTTTCGATCCCAAACGGGTGGATCGGATCATGGATGTCACTCAGGAAGACGCCGAAGAGATGACCCGTCGGTTATCCAGTGAAGAGGGCATTTTCGCCGGTATTTCTTCGGGTGGTGCTATGACCGCGGCCTTGCAATTGTCGCAAGAAATGGAAAATGCGGTGATTGTCTCTATCGTCTGTGATCGCGGCGATCGTTATTTATCTACCGGTGTGTTTCCGGATTGATTTAATCCGCCGATCGGCTAGTCGTCGATACAGGCAAAAACCCCGCAACCGACATCATCTAAATTGTAAATAGACTCCTTGGCGTAGTTGATTAACATCCGCCGTAGCCTGCGTTTGACAAAATCGCCGTTGGTGTTTTCGAATGTCATAAACTGATTGGCGGCTTCCGCGAGTTTCAGCTGTACACCGCTCACTACGTTGGTCAACGAGTCCAACCCGTCGGTCGCTATCGCCACTAATGGAAACTCATTTAGATCAAACTCAAAGAGGCCGGGTTCGTCGAAGTTGCGGGTTTCTGCCTTCACCATCCCGCGGTCGATGGTGCTCACCCGCTGCGGTATCTCTTGATAAGACATGATGTCACCATACGCTTGCTGACGTTCCCAATCCTCGGCATAGGACAGGTAATACGGCGCATTTTGCGCGAATTCGATGTGGACGATGCGCAAAGTCCCGTCCCGGCGTTTTCCCACCAAGCAGCCGTCACCATACACATGAACACGGATACGCTCTTCAGCCACAAATGCCACAATCAAGGTAGTATCGGGTGTGCTGCTGTCGAGTCCTAGATCAGCAGCTTGCTCTATCGCGGGTTGCATCACCCGATGGCCCAGTTGCCGATGATGGACTGCCGCTGGAATATTCGGATCGCTTCTGATAAAAGCAGGCAAGAGTTTCCTGGCATTCAGGGCTAATAAACGAGCGCCCACATCGGCATCCGAAGCAGAGGAACACCCATCGGCGACAATCACATATGGTACCGGCTCTTCGCCGTGGCAGGCATAATCCTCGCAAACCAGATGGGTTTTACCGATTTCGAAATGGGAGTCAGTAACAATATGCATTAAAAACGGAGGCCCCTTGCCATCAGCGCCTCCGCTTGCTTAGGCCAAAGCGAGAGGTTGCTGGGTGAGTCGCCCCTTGCCTTCCTGATCATGAGCGCGGATAAAGGTTTTAACCCGTGGCGCGATTTCTTCCCGCCAGCGGCGACCATTGAAGATACCATAATGGCCTACACCGGGTTGCTCGTAATGATTACGCATATGATCGGGCAGATTGACACACAGTTCGTGCGCCGCATGGGTTTGGCCCAACCCGCAGATGTCGTCTTTTTCCCCTTCCACCGTCATCAAGGCGGTGCGGGAGATGGCGCCGGGAATAACCTTCTCGCCGTCCCACCAGACCATTTCCCCCTTGGCAGGGCGTAGTCCTGAAACACGGTTCGAATGGTTTGTAGATAAAACTCGGCGGTCAGGTCCATGACCGACAGATACTCCTCGTAAAATTCTCGTTTGGCGGTCGCGCTTTCGCCATCGCCGACTACCAAGTGCCGGAAGATGGTGCGGTGCGCATCGAAATGCCGGTCGAGGTTCATACTCATAAATCCGGCCAGCTGCAGAAATCCCGGATAGACCCGACGCATGAAACCACGGTTCGGTGGCGGCACGGTGACGATGACATTCTTCTCGAACCAGGACAACGGACGGCTGCCGGCCAATTCGTTCACTTGAGTGGGATTATGACGGACATCAACGGGTCCACCCATCAAGGTCATGCTGGCCGGGGTACAGTCGTGCAGATTCGACGCCATCAGCGCGACCGCCGCCAACACCGGCACACAAGGCTGACAGACCGCCATCACATGGGTATTAGGACCCAGAGTTTCCAGAAAACGGATGATGTAATCAATGGCGTCGTCGAAGTCGAAGGAGCCTTCGAACATCGGCACATCGCGCGCATCGCGCCAGTCGGTGATATACACTTCGTGATCTGGCAACATCGCCTCTACGGTGCCCCGTAACAGGGTAGCGTAATGACCGGACATGGGGGCGACAATCATCACCTTGGGATCATCGGCCCGATCAATATGGCGGCGGAAGTGTTTCAACTGACCAAAGGTCTTGCGATCGACGATTTCCTCGTCTATAAGCACTTCTTCGCCATCGATTAGGGTGGTGTGCAAGCCGAATTTAGGTTTGCCGTAACGGCGGGTCAGATGTTCGAATTGATCACAGGCTGCAGCGACAAATTGCGCGCCTGGCATGTAAGCCAAGGGATTCCAGGGGTTGCGTAACGCGTTTTGGGCGTGATCGGCCGCGACTCGTACAGGTGTCAGCGCGGCATGTTGCATTTCGTAAACATGATAGAGCATCGTTGTTCTCCGCTAGTAACTTAATAATTTACGGTAGCCAAGCTCTGTGTCCTTCTGCCTATCTCGCCGATAGCGGGGGTGGCGCGGAGGCAAAAAAAAGCCGAGGTTGGAAACCCCGGCCAATAACCACCAAAGGAGGGTGTGGAGAAGGACATCAGTACGATGTCGCAGTGCAGTATAAAATTTATTGTGCGGTGCGTCAAGCATGCCGAAATCCTCCGGAAAATTATTTTTGTAGTGCTCTTTCCTCTTGAAAGCCAAGTCAATTAGGCAACAAAGAGTGGGGTAACCACACCCAAACAGGTAACCGTAAAACGAGGGTTACGAATAGGGATATACCTAATATGCTGCATTGCAGTGTAAGCAGTGATAGTGCACTGCGTCAATCATTTTTTTGACTCAAAAACCGCCGTTTGGCCTCTCCGGATAACGAGACCACCCTGACTGCTGCCGGCGACGATGAGCATGAGGCGAGGTGGGATTTGACCCAAGGTGTTCGAAGCTCGGTCATTGGCGACAAGCGCGATTAACGGTTGTGTTATATTGTTGCATGTAACGTGTCTATTAGAGGGATTGGACGATGGCTACCCCGTTGGTGAACGAGCGCGTTCGAAAGCACCGTGACGCGCTACGCAGGGCAGGGCTCCGTCCCGTTCAGATTTGGGTGCCGGATACGCGCCGCCCCGGTTTTGCGCGGGAATGTCTGCGCCAGTCCCAACTTGTCGCAAAGGCAGATAGAACTGACGTGGACATGCTGCATTTCATCGATGCGGTTTCGGCGGATGTGGATAGCTGGGCGGAATAATGCGGGGCGACTTGGTGACTATTGACATGCAGGGCGATTTTGCTAGACCGAGACCTGCCTTGGTGATTCAGGCTGATCAGTTCGATGCCCATGCAACCGTGACCGCACTATTGGTTTCCAGTACATTGGTAGATGCCCCTTTGTTGCGTATCACTGTGCAGCCCAATACGGGAAACGGCCTGCAAAGACCCTCGCAAATCATGATTGATAAGAGCATGACTGTGAAACGCGACAAGCTGGGCCAAGCATTCGGATGTATTGATGCCGATGCGATGATGGAGGTTGAGCGTTGCTTGGCTGTATTTCTTGGCATCGCCAAGTAAACCCTATCCGACAGGATCGATTCTCTACCAACGGGGATTTCGTAGAATAATTCTAACGAGACGCGGTTCCGACCGCGTACATTATCGATATGACTGGTTGAGGAGACATGAGCATGACGATGGATGACCGCGACGGTCTGATTTGGTTTGATGGCGAAATGGTGCCCTGGCGCGAGGCCAAAACCCATGTATTGACTCATACTCTGCACTACGGGATGGGGGTTTTCGAGGGGGTACGCGCCTATAACACCGAGCGCGGCACCGCAATCTTCCGGTTACAGGCCCACACCGACCGTTTGCACCGCTCAGCACACATCCTCGCTATGCCCGTACCTTTTGATAAAGAAACAATCAACGCTGCCTGCTGCGCTGCCGTCCGCGAAAACGGCCTGAGCAGCGCTTATATCCGCCCCATGTGCTTTTACGGTTCACAGGGAATGGGGCTACGCGCTGACAATCTCGAAGTGCATATGATCATTGCGGCTTGGGAATGGGGGACATATCTAGGTGCGGAAAACATGGAACGAGGTATTCGTATCAGAACCTCGTCGTTCACCCGGCATCATGTCAATATCACCATGTGCAAAGCCAAAGCCAACGGCAACTACATGAACTCCATGTTGGCGCTCCAAGAAGCGCTGCGGGATGGTTATGAAGAAGCTTTGCTGCTGGATCGGGAGGGCTATGTGGCCGAGGGTAGCGGCGAGAACATTTTCATCATCCGCGACGGCATTCTCTACACCCCCGACTTGACCTCGGCTTTAGAAGGCATTACCCGCGATACGATTATCCGTTTTGCCGCCGATCTCGGCATCCCGCTACGGGAAAAACGCATCACCCGGGACGAGGTGTATATTGCAGACGAAGCGTTTTTTACCGGCACCGCCGCCGAAGTCACCCCGATCCGCGAAGTCGATGGGCGCATGATCGGCAGTGGTCGACGCGGACCGATCACTGAGCGTTTACAAACACTGTATTTCGATTCAAGTTTACGGGCGCCGAGAAGAGTATCCTGAATGGCTGACGTTGGTGTGAACCGGGTTGAGCGACACAAGCCATCATGACTGACACCAAGACAGCCGCAACTACTCCGAATGCACAAAACCGTTACACCGTCAGCCGGGCCGACATACCTTTGTCCTGCCCCATGCCGGAGATGTCGTTATGGAATTCCCACCCCAAAGTGTATCTACCCATCGAAGCAACCGGTTCGGCCAAATGCCCTTATTGTGGGGCCGAATTTACTCTAAACGATTAGCCGCTGTGCGCACCCACCCCATTCGACTGGTTCAACTGGCATTGCTACTGATGATCGGTGCGGGTTATGCCGGCGAAGCGGACGTGGTCGACGTAAAAGCCACCGCAACGGGCGATGCTACTTATCGGTTCGATGTAACTGTCAGACATGCGGACGAAGGCTGGGATCATTATGCGGATCGCTGGGATGTGGTTGCGCCCGACGGCAAAGTGCTCGGCACCCGGGTGTTGTACCATCCGCATGTGGACGAGCAGCCGTTTACGCGTAGTTTGGATGCCGTGCGAATCCCACTCACCGTGAATCAGGTTACCATTCGCGCTCACGATCTGGTCCACGGTTACGGCGGAACAGAAATGACCGTCGCATTGGATCGTTGATAGAGACTTAGTCGCTTTGGAAACTTCTGTTCCCCACATGAAAACGTTGGTCGGTCTGATCATGGGTTCCCGCTCCGACTGGAGCACTATGGAACATGCGGCAGCAACCCTGGAAAAACTGGCCGTACCTTTCGAAGTCCGGGTGGTGTCAGCTCATAGGACCCCGGATTTATTATTTGAATACGCCGCCAACGCCGAACAGCGTGGCCTGGAAATCATTATCGCGGGTGCCGGCGGGGCTGCCCATTTGCCGGGTATGGTGGCGGCCAAGACCTGTTTGCCGGTATTAGGTGTCCCGGTACAGTCGCAGGCCTTGAACGGACTGGATTCATTGCTATCCATCGCGCAAATGCCGGCCGGCATTCCGGTAGGCACATTGGCAATCGGCAGAGCGGGTGCAGTGAACGCCGCCTTGCTGGCTGCGAGTGTATTAGGAAATCAATACCCGGCGATTCGCGACGCACTCAAAGCATTTCGGGCAGCGCAAACCGCACAGGGTGTTGGAATACCCCGATCCCGAGCAGCATCGTGAAAATCGGCATTGTCGGTGCGGGTCAGTTGGCCCGGATGCTGGTTTTAGCCGGATATCCGCTGGGAATACGCTTTACCGTCCTCGATCCTGCCCCGGATGCCTGCGCCGGTCAAGTCGCCGAATTGCTGCAAGGCGCTTATGACGATAAGGAAAAACTAACCCGCTTAGCCGAGCAGGTCGATCTGGTTACTTTCGATTTCGAAAACGTACCGGCTGCGACTGCAGTTTTTTTAGCCGAACGGGTACCGGTATATCCTCCCCCCGCTGCGCTGGAAACGGCCCAAGATCGGTTGTCGGAAAAGCGGTTATTCCAGCATTTAGGCATCCCTACCCCACCTTTTCAAGCAGTGGACTCGCTGGATGAGCTATGCACTGCGGTGGCGGAAATCGGACTACCCGCCGTACTGAAAACGCGTCGCTTTGGCTACGACGGCAAAGGGCAGTACGTATTGCGCGCCGAGCAAGACATTGATCAAGCCTGGGAAACCGCGCAAGGATCGCCGCTGATTCTGGAAGCCTTCGTACCGTTCGAAAGCGAGGTGTCCATCCTGGCCGTGCGGGACAGGCAGGGTCGCAAAGCGTTTTATTCCTTAGTGCAAAACCATCATCGCGACGGGATTCTACGGCTCGCTACAGCGCCCTGTGTTGCGGCTGAACTAGCCAAGCAGGCCCAAGATTACGCAACTCGGATTCTCGACCGTCTGGAATATGTAGGGGTGTTAGCGGTCGAGTTTTTCGTGCTGGACGATCAGTTGTCGGCTAATGAAATGGCGCCCCGCGTGCATAATTCCGGACATTGGACCATTGAGGGAGCTGAAACCAGTCAATTCGAAAATCATCTGCGCGCTATCCTGGGGTTACCGCTGGGGTCTACCGCTGCTCTGGGCTACACGGCGATGCTCAACTGTATCGGTGAATTGGCCGATAAAACCACCGTATTGGCGATTACCGGCGCGCACTTTCACGCCTACGGCAAGACCCCTCAACCCGGTCGCAAAGTCGGCCATATTACGCTTAGAGCCGCTGATCCACTGACGCTGAGCCGGCAACTAATTCCGCTGTTGCCTGCGGAATTAGTGGGCGTGCTGAAGTGATCCGGCAGATAAAAATCCACAGCCTGCCTAATTAAGCCAGGCAACATCACGGAAAGCGTTCGCCTGCTACAATTTTCAGCCAAGATTCGCTTATTTTCACCATTCCGGAGACCGGTCAATGACAGTCATTCGCCAAGATGATCTAATCCAAAGCGTTGCTGACGCTTTGCAGTACATTTCCTATTACCACCCCAAGGATTACATCGACTCGCTCGCCCAAGCCTACGAAATCGAGCAATCGCCGGCGGCCAAGGACGCTATGGCGCAAATTCTGGTCAACTCCCGCATGTGCGCCGAAGGCCATCGACCGATTTGTCAGGACACCGGCATCGTCACAGTGTTTTTGAAAATCGGCATGGAGGTGCGTTGGGATGCCACTATGGGCGTTGAGGACATGATCAATGAAGGGGTTCGCCGAGCCTACCTGCATCCGGATAACAAACTGCGCGCTTCCATCCTTGATGACCCGGCAGGTGCCCGGAAAAACACCCGTGACAATACCCCGGCAGTGATTCACATGACCGTTGTGCCGGGCGCCACGCTGGATGTGACCGTCGCTGCCAAAGGCGGCGGGTCCGAGAATAAATCTAAATTCATCATGCTTAATCCGTCGGACAATCTGGTGGATTGGGTGCTCAAAACCGTACCGACTATGGGCGCGGGCTGGTGTCCGCCGGGAATGCTCGGTATCGGCATTGGCGGAACCGCTGAAAAAGCCATGGTGTTGGCTAAAGAGGCATTGATGGAGCCCATCGATATTCAGCAATTGATGGTGCGCGGCCCCAGCAATCGTATTGAAGAATTGCGGTTGGAACTGTATGACAAGGTCAACGCGCTGGGCATCGGCGCACAGGGGCTAGGCGGGTTGACTACCGTTTTGGATGTCAAGATCAAGGATTACCCGACTCATGCCGCTTCTCTGCCCATCGCGCTGATTCCGAACTGCGCTGCTACCCGTCATGCGCATTTCGTCATGGACGGTTCCGGCCCCGCCGAATTGCCCGCGCCGCGGTTGGACGATTGGCCGCAGATCGCTTGGGAGGCGGGCGGGCCGGGTTCCCGGCGAGTCAATCTGGATACCGTGACCCGCGAGGACATTGAATCATGGAAGCCCGGCGATATTCTGTTGCTGAACGGCAAGCTATTGACCGGACGCGACGCTGCGCATAAACGCATCGCCGATTTATTTGCCAAGGGAGAAGGTCTGCCGGAAGGGGTGGATTTTAACGGACGTTTTATTTACTACGTCGGTCCGGTCGATCCGGTCCGTGACGAGGTAGTAGGCCCCGCAGGTCCCACCACGGCGACCCGCATGGACAAATTCACCGAAATGATGCTGGATCAAACCGGGTTGCTTGGCATGGTCGGTAAGGCCGAACGCGGCCCCCTCGGACTGGAAGCGATCAAGAAACATCGCGCCGTGTATTTGATGGCGGTGGGTGGGGCGGCTTATCTGGTCTCCAAGGCGATTCGCAAGTCCCGGGTAGTCGCGTTCCCGGAATTGGGTATGGAGGCGGTTTACGAATTCGAAGTCGAGGACATGCCAGTCACTGTGGCGGTGGATGTGAATGGTGAGTCAGTCCACAAAACCGGTCCTGCCGAATGGCGGGTCAAAATCGGCAAGATTCCGGTGCTGGAGGCGTAGCCGGTGATGGAGTTTTCCTGCCTGACGGTCACTATTGCCGATCACATCGCCCAAGTCGAGCTTAACCGCCCGCACAAAGCCAATGCTTTGGATAAAACCTTGTGGTATGAAATCCGCGATGCGATGCTCAAACTGGATCAAACCCCCGAGGTCCGGGTGATCATTCTGAACGGGGCCGGCAAATACTTTTCCGCCGGCATCGATTTCGACTTGATCATGGGCGTTTTCGCCGAGGTGAACGCGCTCCCGCCGGGACGCAAGGAAGAGCGTTTGCGGGAACTCATTGTAGACTTGCAAGCTGCGTTCACTGCCGTGGAAGCTTGCCGCAAACCGGTTCTGGCTGCCGTACACGGGTTGTGTATCGGTGCCGGATTCGATCTGATTGCGGCCTGCGATATGCGTTACGCGTCCACCGAAGCCCGGTTCTCTCTGAAAGAAGTGGATTTAGGGATTGTGGCCGATATCGGCAGCTTACAGCGGTTGCCACGATTGATCGGCGAGGGCCTGGTGCGGGAACTGGCGTTTACCGGCCGGGATGTGAGCGCCGCCGAAGCGCAGGCGATGGGCTTGGTCAACCGGGTTTTCGAGTCGCCTCAGCAGTTGATGGAAGGCGTGCGAGACATTGCCCGGAACATCGCCGCCAAATCGCCGTTGACCGTGCGCGGCATCAAACAAATCATGAATTACAGCCGGGATCACAGCGTCGCCGATGGGCTGAACCAGGTGGCGACCTGGAACAGTGCCATGCTGTTGTCGGAAGACAGCCAGGAAGCCGTTCTGGCAGCGGCGCAAAAACGAATTCCGCAGTTCGAGGATTGAACAGTGCCGGAAAACCGCCTGCCCCGCAACAGAGGCGAAGCGGGGAAGGGGCGATATAATTGCAAAATAATCGCTATAAAAACAATAGGTCATGTTAAGATAAGGCACGATTATCTCATGTCGAAGCGGGCTTAATACTTGACAGAAGCGGATCCCGAACAGTACATTCCCGCTTCTTTGTCAGCAGCGCCCGCAGCCATCAGCCAATAAACGGAATGAGTCATGAAGCGAACTTTTCAGCCCAGCATCATCCATCGCAAGCGTACCCACGGCTTTCGTGCCCGTATGGCCACCAAGGCGGGGCGTCGCGTCATCAAAGCCCGTCGGAGCAGGGGACGTGCACGGTTAACGCCTTAAGTCGCTGTCGTGAGCGCCCGCTTCACGCGGTGCGCCCGATTGAGTCGAAAGGTCGAGTTTCAACGCGTTTTTGACCAGCCTATCCGATCCGGCGACCGTTGTTTTACCGTGCTCGCCCGGCTCAATCAGTTAGGGTATCCCCGGCTCGGTTTGGCCATCTCCCGCAAGGCAGCGAAATCCGCCGTGGCTCGTAACCGCATCAAACGTATCGTGCGCGAAAGTTTCCGTCATCACCAAACCGAACTGAACGGTTTTGATGTGGTTGTCATGGGTCGTCCGCAAATGGCCGGACATGAGAACGCGGCGCTTTTCACTTCATTGCAACACCATTGGGCGAGACTGGTTTCATGGGCAAAATCCTGACCGGTGTCTTGCGCGTCTACCAATGGCTCATCAGCCCCTTATTAGGTTATCACTGCCGCTTTTATCCTAGCTGCTCTCAGTACGCCATAGAAGCCATTGCCCAGCAGGGCCCGGCGCGAGGCAGTTGGTTAGCCATGCGGCGCGTGCTGCGTTGTCATCCTTGGCATCCCGGCGGCATTGATCCTGTACCCGAGTCCACTAAGAAAAATTCCTGATGGAAAATCAACGCCTGATTGTTGTCTTCGCCCTGCTCTTCGTGATGTTTTTGATCTGGCAACGGTGGTTGGATTTTCAAGCGCAAAAACACCCGCCTGAGCCGCCACCGCAAGCCATGACGACTACTCAACCTGGAACCAGCACTCAATCGCCGGCACAGCCGATCCCCGGGGCAGACCGCTTGAATTTGCCCAGCGTCGCAGCGCCGATTGATGCTTCTGCGCCGGCTGCTGAACTATCCAGCGCCCAGCGGGTGAGGGTGCACACCGATTTATTCGAGGCTGAAATCGACACCGCGCTAGGCGACTTGCGTTATGTGGGTTTGCGGACATATCCGGAGTCCTCACAACGACAAGATCTGCCATTTGCGTTATTGAAAGACAGCGGCTCGGAATTATTCATCGCCCAATCCGGTTTGTTGTCGTCCGATCCCAATTTCGCATTGCCAAATCATTATTTGGACAACGAGTTTCGTTTCAGTGCTGAACAAGCCGAATATCACCTTAAGGAAGGTGAACAAACATTAGCTGTAGCGCTGACTTGGACCTCGGAATCCGGTCTGAAATTGATTAAGACCTATACCTTCGTAGCGCGAGGCATGTTTCGTCGTCGGGCTGACCCATCACGTGGAGAACGGCACCG
>JAAUQA010000440.1 GCA_012032855.1 Candidatus Competibacteraceae bacterium | reverse complement strand
AAAATAACGACTACAGCAGCGAGCTAGCTGTTACTTCCAAATAAAAGGCTAACTGAATTTTGTTTATTGGCCTGAATTTGCGTCTGACGCTGAAAGTCTTGCTCGAAGCCGTTGACCTGTACAGTATAACTCCCCGGCGGTAACAGCGCATAAAGCAGCGGCCCATCGGCAGTCGCCTCAAAGACCGGGTTGCCTGAACGGTCCACAATGCGCACTTGAACATCGCTCAGATAATTGCCCGCACTCATGGCAAAGGTCAGCTTGAGATTGAATCGATCCGACATAGCTGCAAGTGCCTCGCGTTCCTCAACACCCACGCCTCCGCTGACATACGCGATGCCCTGATAATCGCTCACTTGCAGGCTTTCTTGGGCAACCAACGGCATGGCCAATACCGCCCCGAGTAGGCATCCAAACACCTTATTCGCTTTGATCGTAATCATCGCAACACCTCCAAAAAGAGAACAATGGAAAAGACTAGTGGGTTTGACCATGACGCCGCTGTTTATTTCAGCCACCCGGTTAGCGCCGCCAAATTGCCGTAAGACGCACCATAATCTGGCGGTGGGCTGGGGTGTTGTTCACTGCTTAATGCCAAAATTATACAAAAATAATTTTAATTATCAAAAGACTAGAGCGTAATGTTGATGAAACATAACGGTAATAAGATGGCGGTGCAATACTTGCAAGTATGTTATCGACAACCCGTCATACAACAGAGCGCACCACCCATGAGACAGATGAACCTTGATACTGAAGCTGTCCGCCTGATGCTGATTATGCGTCGACAGATCCTGAGTGAATTTGGTGCGTGGATTTCGTTGGACGACGAAAATGCGGCAATGGCTATCCGAGACTACGGCCTTCAATCCAAAGATGAATCGCTCCGTAAGATGGCCATACAAATCGGCCCGCTGATCGGAGAATCGCCTACCAACGAACCAGAACATATGAAACCCACCGGAGAAAAACATTATTATCGGGGAACGCTAATGCATGAAGAACATGAATCTAGCCAGCATGCTCAACCAGAAAAATCAGCGACCCAAGCCCAGGAAGACCCCTTAGCGGAATCCACCAAACCGGTCAAAAACAGTTTTTTATCGAGGTCAAGTGATCAAAAGCTGAAAGCGTTTTACTCGCTGTAGACTATGCTTAATCAAGCAACCGCAGTCAGTAGCTCAGTGTAGATGTCCGTGATTGGACAGTCATTCTCAACCCAATAATGTTGTGGTGGCTTGCCGGAGTTGATCAATCGCCAGCACAAGGATCATTGCACCTGCACAGCGGCGAACCCACAGCCGGCGAACCCAGGTCGCTAAAGTGGCGGCAAATGCACCCATAGCCAATAGCATCGGCAAGGTGCCGAGACCGAAACTCAACATCAGCAAACCGCCTTGCATAGCGCTACCCGCGCTGACTGCCCAGATCACCACGCTATACACCAAACCACAAGGCAACCATCCCCAAACCAGCCCCAAGCTTAACGCCTGAGCAGGTGTCCGCACCGGAATCAAACGCCGTCCCCAAGGTTCAATGCGTCGCCACAGTAGGCCACCGAATCGTTCCAAACGTGCTAATCCCTGCCACCAGCCGCCTAGATATAAGCCCAGCAAAACCATGAATAGCCCGGCGACAAGGCGCAGCCCCTCCTGGCCGTAGCGCACCGAAGCTAAATGGGCTGCCCATGCGCCAATGCCGCCGGCCAACCCGCCGGCAACGGTATAACTGATGATTCGCCCAACGTTGTAAGCCAACAGGTAGGGCAGCATAGTCGAGAAACGGGTCCGGGTTGCAGCTGGCAAACCCAGTGTCAGTGCGCCGACTATTCCACCGCACATGCCGAGGCAATGCACGCCACCGAGTAACGCAACCAGGAAAGCAGTCGGGTACTGACTCTCGGCAAACACCCCGCTAGCTTTCCCGCAATCGGGGCATCAGTTCCACGAAATTACAGGGGCGACTACGATAGTCGAGTTGATCCTTAATAATTTTGTCCCATGCGGTTCGGCAGGCGCCGGACGACCCCGGCAGGCAGAAAATGTAGGTGCCGTTGGCGACGCCGGCCAGACAGCGGGACTGTATTGTAGAGGTCTTGATGTCCTCCCAGGACAACATGCGGAACAGTTCGCCGAACCCTTGAATTTCCTTATCCAGCAACACCTGCACCGCTTCCGGCGTTCCATCCCGACCGGTCAGTCCGGTACCGCCTGTGGTCAGGATGGCGTTCGCCTGCTCATCGGCGATCCAACGCGATACGATGGCGCGAATCTGATAAATATCGTCAGTCACGATGGCCTTTTCCAACACCTGATGTCCCGCCGTTTGGATACACTCTACCAGCAACCGACCGGAAGTATCATCGGTCTCGGAACGGGTATCGGAAACCGTCAAGACCGCGATATTGAGCGGTACGAAATGGCGCTGTTCAGTCATATCAAACCTCCTGAAATCGAAACAATAGCGAGCATACGTTACTGGCCAATCATCATACCCCAGCTACTCGTCATGGCAACGATAGCGCTTTGGCCAGCCACTCTTGAAATATCGCTCTGTCTCCCCCATTTGTTCAGGGAGTCGAGCTTGTGGCTCGCACTTGATCAACCTTACTTGGAGGCATACCCCATGATTACGACACCATCATATGAACCCTGGGCGCGGTTGAACCAGTTGCGCGGCGAATTGGACCGGTTGTTCGAACCCATGGCCGGCGTCTCAAGAGGCGCTACAGATAATTCCCACGTTGTCACCGGCGATTGGGTGCCTGCCGTGGACATCAAGGAAGACGCTGATCGTTTTGTGCTGTTTGCCGACGTGCCCGGCACCGACGCCAAGCAAATTGAAATCACCATGGAAAAAGGCGTGTTAACGATTAAAGGCGAACGCAGTGGCGCAAGCAAAGAAACCCGCCAACAGTACAAGCGCACCGAACGCCCTTGGGGAACATTTTATCGGCGCTTCAATCTGCCCGATACCGCCGATCCCGACAAGATCACCGCCCGCACGGCAAACGGTGTGTTGGAACTGGTGATTCCCAAGCGGTCCATCGGGCAAGCGCGCAAAATTCAGGTGGAATCCTAAACCCTATTCTGAACCCTATCGGACGGGGACGACGTCTCCGTCCGATAGGTGCCGACTCTGACTACCCGTGCCATGCAATATAAAGATTATTACCAAATACTCGGCTTGCCCCGCACCGCCTCCGAGGACGATATCAAAAAAGCGTATCGTCGGCTGGCCCGGAAATATCATCCCGATGTCAGCCGGGAAAAAGACGCTGAAGAACGCTTCAAAGAGGTCTCCGAAGCCTATGAGGTGTTGCGCGATGCCGAAAAACGTAGCGCCTATGATCATCTGGGCAGCAATTGGCAGTCCGGTCAAGAATTTCGGCCCCCGCCGAATTGGCAACAGTCTTTTCATTTTCGCCAGGACGGCTTAGGCGCTGGTCAAGCGGATTTCAGCGATTTTTCGAATCCTTATTCGGCGGCTTGGGCGGTTCCGGGTTTGGCGGCGGTCGACGCGGTTTTCCAAACAACCCGCTGAGGATCAATACAGTCGCTTAGAAATCTCCTTGGAGGAAGCCTACCGGGGCACCCAACGCACTGTTCAGCTACAAATTCCCGAGGTGGATGCCGGGGGGCGGCGTACACTGCGTAGTAAGTCACTCAATGTCAAAATACCGCCGGCGTCAGTGATGGGCAAAAGATTCGTCTTGCCGGGCAAAGTGCGGACAGGATTACGCGGTG
>JAAUQA010000439.1 GCA_012032855.1 Candidatus Competibacteraceae bacterium | reverse complement strand
ATATTCGGCATGGGCTGTCGCTACACCTTCCGGGCGTACATAGGGGGTGGTGATCAACATCAGCAGAATAAATGCCCGGCCCAATACAGGCGCCCACAACAGTGCTCCCCATGCTCCGTTTTGCACCACTGTTTGCAACGCGGCAAATTTGGCCAATAAAACCAATACGACAACCACGATGGCGATAGGGCCGCTGCGCGGGTCCTTCATAATGGCCAGCGTTTTTTCCCGATCCCCGAACCCACCAATCCAGGCATCGGCTGCATCGGCTAATCCATCCAGATGCAAGCCTCCGGTGGCGAGCGTCCAAACTGTTAATAACAGCACGGCCAGCACGCCGGGATCCAACAGGTGATGGAAAACGGCATAAAGCGCAACCAGCGCTGCCCCGATCACCAACCCGACTAATGGGAAATACAATACCGAGCGTCCCCAATCCTCAGCTTGCGGGGTGAAGCGGACCGGTACGGGAATCCGGGTCAGAAACACTAAAGCCAGGGTAAACGCGCGATTCATTCCGGCTTTTTACCGTGAAATACCAGCATCGGTTCGGCGCTTGGACCGGTTCCATGAATGCGTACCTGGCTAAGCGTAGCGTAAGGAACCTCCAAGCGCCAAAGACTTGCAACGGAATATCTAAAATATGGCATAACACCATACGGATGATACCGCCGTGCCCTACAATCAGGACATGGGTGCCGGCATGGCGCGTCAACAGCGCTTGCCAAGCCGAAACAACGCGGGTTTTGAAATCCGGCAGGGATTCCCCTTCGGGTGGTGGGTGAGTGAGCGGATCACGCCAAAACCGTTCCAAGGCGTCCGGAGTCGCCGCCATGATTTCGGCAGAAGTACGCCCTTCCCAAACGCCGAAACACATTTCGTGTAAACCAGGTTCGATTTCCAGCGGCAAACCGTGCTGTTCGGCCAAACTGCCAGCGAAAACGGCACAACGCTGAAGTGGCGAACTGACGATAACCTGCCAGGGGCGATGCTGACCTACCGCGGTTTGCATCTGCTGCCAACCGCGTTCACTCAGCGGATCGTCTAACGCACCACGATAGCGCACCCCGCCCTGCGGCTCGCCATGCCGCAGCAAATCGACCGTTGTTACCGTGTCTTGGTTCATTGTGCGGATACCTGCGCTTCAGCGAAGGTGGCCATTTGGCTGTGCAGCGCCGCCGCCGCACGCAGCAGAGGTAATGCTATTGCAGCACCACTGCCTTCGCCTAAACGGAGTTGCAAATCCAATAGCGGTTGGGCCTGCAACGCCTGTAACAAACGCTGATGGCCGGGTTCAGAGGAACGGTGACTGTACAGCAACCACGCCGCCAGTTCAGGTCGTAGACGCACGGCAGCCAGGGCGGCTGCGGTCGCGATAAAAGCCATCGACCAACACCGGTATGCCGCGTTGTCCGCTACGCAAATAAGCGCCGACCAATGCGGCAATTTCAAAGCCGCCGAGCCGTTGCAAGGCATCCAGCGGTTGATGAGTGGAATGAATAGCTAAGGCTGTGTCGATTACGGCGATTTTGTGGGCTATCCCCGCTTTATCCAGACCGGTGCCGGGACGGCCAGCGCACGGGCCGATTTATTCAGTAAGGCACAGCCCGAAGCGGCGGCGGCCGTGCTATTGCCGATACCCATTTCTCCGCCGATCAATACTTGTGTTCCCGCTTCTGCCGCGTTATCCACCGCGTCGCGACCGATCACTAATGCTTGGGTCAATTGATCGGGGCTCATCGCCGGTTGCTGGAGAAAATTTGCCGTGCCGGGACCGATGCGACGATCCAACACGTTGGGCAACGGTTCTAAGGGTTCGAGTGTGCCGACGTTAATCACTTGCAAGTGAGCTTGCCAAAGACGCGCCAACACACTGATCGCAGCGCCGCCGTGCGCGAAATTACGCACCATTTGCGCAGTCACCGCTTGCGGAAACGCCGATACGCCTTCTGTCGCCACCCCGTGATCGGCAGCGAATATCAGGATAGTGACTCGTTCCACACTCGGGAGCTGAGTGCGTTGCATCGCGGCTAACACAACGCCCAGCTCTTCCAAACGACCCAACGAGCCGGGAGGCTTGGTCAGTTCGCGTTGTCGTGCGTGGGCGGCAGTGATACTGTCGGTATCCAGCGGTGGAATAGGTTCTTGCAGCCAAACTCGGTCCGACACAGTCATGGTTTTGCGTCCAACTGGCGTAACACAGCATCGTGCAGATGGCCGTTGCTGGCCAGAATAGTGGTTGTGCTGAGGCTCAGCGGTTGACCCGTCAAATCGCTAACCTCTCCCCCTGCTTCGCGAACGATAACGCTTAGCGCAGCGACATCCAGGATATTAATATCCGATTCGATAACGATATCAAGTTTGCCCGCAGCCAACAGGTGATAGTGGTAAAAATCGCCGTAGCCTCGGGTCCGATTACACTGGCGGATCAGTTTGCCGATAGCGGACCAGCGGCGGTCTCCGGCCAGGGTTTTAAGATTGCCGAAGGACAGCGTTGCGGCGTCCGGGAGTGTGATGTCACTGACATGTAAAGGGACATCGTTCAGAAAAGCACCTTGCCCGATTTCGGCATAGGCTAATTCGTTAAATAACGGCGCATTGGAAACCCCCAGAATCAGCTCATTGCCCCGCATCAGCGCGATCTGAGTCGAGAAAAAGGGATAGCCGCGAATGAAGCTCTTGGTCCCATCGATCGGATCGACCAGCCACACAAACTCGGCATCGGTGCGATTCTTGCCGGTCTCCTCACCGAAAAAACCGTAATCGGGGAAAGCCTGCTGCAATACCTGCTTGATCGCTTGCTCCGTTTCGATATCCGCTACCGTGACCGGGCTGAGGTCCGCTTTGATCTGCACTCCCAGATCGCTTCGATAATAGTGTTTGATGACTTCCTCGGCGGCACGCGCGGCCTGAATAGCGGTTTGCAAAAGCGCAGGATGATTCGACATGCCGTTCGCCTTGATTGTGGTGGACATGGATCGACATAAGTTAGCCCAGCAAGCCGATCCTCGGTGAGCTGGTGCATTAGTTTAACGGGAATGACAGTGCAGGGAAAACCGGATCAGTTTTGAGTGTTGCGGCAAGCGTATGGTATGGATGGGAATTCAGAAGCCCAATAAGCCTGGCAAAGCGGTTAAATCATTTAATTCGGCATCCGGCCTAGCCGGCAATCGTTCACGCCGTTGGCCGAAACGATTAATCCAAGCTACCCGAAATCCGAAGCTGGCCGCACCCGCCGCATCCCAGGCATTGGATGATTGAAAGCTGATGGACTGCGGCGGTACGCCCAACCGATCCACGGCCAACTGATAGACCCGCGGGTCGGGTTTATAGATTCCCACCGCTTCCACAGAGAGTAGCGGATCGATTAGATCGGCCAGACCTGCGTTGCTGACAGCCGCTTCCAACATCGCCGGTGTACCGTTAGATAAAATCGCCAATTTCAACCCATGATTTTTGAGCTGTGCCAACACCCTCGGTACTTCGGGGTAGCACGACAACTGTTGATAAGCGCTCATCAACGCCTCGGCTAATGCACTGTCCTCGACTCCGAACTGGTCGAAGGCATAGTCCAATGCGTCCCGGGTGACCTGCCGGAAATCGCTGTGCCGCCCCATCAAACTGCGTAGCCAGGTATATTCCAGCTGTTTGCTGCGCCAAAGCGCGGACAGGCCGTCGGCATGTTTGCCGAGGCGCTTGCGGTGTCGGGCGACGGCGGGAATGGACGTCGAACAGGGGTGCCGTAGGCGTCGAATACGCA
>JAAUQA010000057.1 GCA_012032855.1 Candidatus Competibacteraceae bacterium | reverse complement strand
CCACGTTGTTGAAATAGCCCCGGCCATCGTTCTCCCAGAGCACATCGTGGCCGTTCTCGACGCTCACGCCGTAGTTGGCGACGAGGATGTCCTGGTCGCCGTCGCGATCGTAGTCGCAGGTGGTCAGGCCGTTGGAAGGCCGGGCGATGGTCTATAACGCCGTCGCTCGCAGGGCTCCCTGCGCCGGTCGCGGAGTCGGAGTTGACGATAGAGCGTCGCTCTATCGTCAACTGTTAAAGTTTTTCAGCGACGCTGAAACTTAACAGTTACTTGGTCTTGAAGTCGGCGTCGATGATCTTCTCGTCGCCCTCGCCGCCCTTGGGGCCCGGCTTGCCGCCCTCGGGGGCGGAGGACGAGGTGCCCGTCTCGGGAGGCGCGGCCTTCGCGGCGGCCTCGTTCTTCAATGTCGGACTTCTTCAACACGATCGAAATCGCCGCCACCGTTCGCAGTTCGACTTCGTCACCCGATTCACGCACGACGAAGCCGTCATACACCTTGCCATCGCGGGTGGCGAAGATGAGTAGATTGCGTTCTCGGAAGGTATCGATGTACGCGTTGAGTAGCGGTATCACAGCATCGCCGTCGGGCACCGCTAAAGCGCCGCCGGGTAAAAAGTCGTTCTGTACATCGACGATGATCAGTGCATCGCCTGTGTGGGGGTGCAAAACGTCGGAAGTCATCGCATGTTCTCCCATAACCGTGCAATAAAACTTTAACAGTCTGTACCGAAGGCTTAAAGCGCTTTATGCGGTTGCCAACTTAAAGGGGGCGGGTTCCCAGCATCATGTATAATTGCGAACCGTGCTGGACGGTGGTGGTCGAATTAAGCGAATCAACCGAACCGGTGCGCAAAGCGCCGGCTGTAAGGTGTGCCCATGTTGGATAACTATCTACCTATACTGATCTTTATCGTAGTCGGGGTGCTCGTTGGGGTCGTCCCCATTCTCCTCGGATTTGCTCTAGGTCCTCATAAACCGGATGATGAGAAGCTATCGCCTTATGAGTGCGGCTTCGAGGCATTCGAGGATTCACGAATGAAATTCGACGTCCGTTACTATCTGGTGGCCATTTTATTCATTATCTTCGATCTGGAAATCGCATTCCTCTTCCCTTGGGCTGTCGTGCTGGATCAGATCGGCGTATTCGGTTTCACTGCTATGGCAGTCTTCTTGGGTATCCTGGTGATTGGTTTTATCTATGAGTGGAAAAAGGGGGCTCTGGAATGGGAATAGAGGGCATTCTTGAAAAGAACGTGGTGACCACCACCGCCGATCAGTTGATCAACTGGGCACGTACCGGCTCGATGTGGCCGATGACCTTCGGACTGGCTTGCTGCGCGGTCGAGATGATGCATGCCGGTGCGGCGCGTTATGACCTGGATCGCTTCGGCATCATTTTCCGGCCCAGTCCGCGCCAGTCGGATGTTATGATTGTGGCCGGTACCTTGGTCAATAAAATGGCTCCGGCGCTGCGCAAAGTATACGATCAGATGGCCGAACCGCGTTGGGTGATTTCAATGGGTTCCTGTGCCAATGGCGGCGGATACTATCACTATTCCTACTCCGTGGTGCGCGGTTGTGACCGCATCGTTCCGGTGGACATCTATGTGCCGGGTTGTCCGCCGACCGCCGAAGCGCTGTTGTACGGCATCATGCAGTTGCAGAACAAAATCAAACGCACCAACACTATTGCCCGCTGATCAACAGAATTTGTGGACACCTCACCCGAAAATCGTTTAGAGCAATTCCGCACCCGCTTTCCCGATGCCTTGCTGCAAGGCCAGTTCGATCATGGCGAAATTACCCTGGAATTTCCCGCCCAGCAGGCTTTAGAAGTCCTGACCGCCCTGCGCGACGAGTTCGCCTTCGAACAATTGATGGATTTATGCGGAGTGGATTATTCCGCCCACGGTCAAGACGAGTGGAAACCGAGCAATCGACTACCACCGGGTTCAGCCGCGGCGTGGCGGAAGGCGCGCCGGGCCGCAGCGCCCTTATCGTCAAGCAATTCAAGGACAGCGTACCGGGTGGGGCGCGCTTCGCCGTCGTCTACCACCTGCTGTCGGTGACCCGCAACGAACGGCTGCGGGTGCGGGTGTTTGCCCCCGACGACGAATTGCCCATCGTCGATTCCGTCACCTCCATTTGGGCCTCGGCGAACTGGTTCGAGCGCGAAGCCTTCGATCTGTTCGGTATCGTGTTCGAAGGCCATCCCGATTTGCGGCGACTATTGACCGATTACGGCTTCATCGGCCATCCGTTCCGCAAGGACTTCCCCTTGATCGGCCAAGTCGAGATGCGCTACGACCCCGAGCGGGGCCGGGTCATCTATGAACCGGTGAGCATCGAACCGCGGGTGCTGGTACCGCGAGTGGTGCGTAATGATCACCGCTATCTGGACCAGGAAGACACGCCTAATGCCTGAGATTCGTAATTACACCCTCAATTTCGGCCCGCAACATCCGGCTGCGCATGGGGTATTGCGCTTGGTTTTGGAAATGGACGGGGAGGTCATTCAGCGCGCCGATCCGCATATCGGTCTGCTGCACCGGGCGACGGAAAAACTGGCCGAGAGCAAACCCTACAACCAAAGCATCGGCTACATGGATCGGCTGGACTATGTATCCATGATGTGCAACGAGCACGGTTATGTGCTGGCCATCGAAAAGCTGTTGGGTATCGCCCCGCCGATTCGCGCCCAATATATCCGGGTGATGTTCGACGAAATCACCCGGATTCTCAATCACCTGATGTGGTTAGGCGCGCACGGCCTGGACATCGGCGCGATGACGGTGTTTCTGTATTGCTTCCGCGAGCGGGAAGATTTGATGGATTGCTACGAGGCCGTTTCCGGCACCCGGATGCACGCCACCTATTATCGGCCCGGCGGGGTGTATCGCGATTTGCCGGGACAGATGCCGCAGTATCAGCCTTCCCCATTTCGCAATCCCCAAGAGATCGAAGAACTCAATGCGAATCGACAAGGATCCATGCTGGATTTCATTGAGGATTTCACCAACCGATTCCCGCACCGGGTTGATGAGTACGAAACGTTGTTGACCGATAATCGCATCTGGAAACAGCGCACCGTGGGTATCGGTGTGGTGTCACCGGAACGGGCTTTGCAACTGGGCTTTTCCGGGCCCATGCTGCGCGGTTCCGGCATCGAATGGGATTTGCGCAAGAAACAGCCCTATGAAGTCTACGATCAACTGGACTTTGCCATCCCGGTCGGGGTCAACGGCGATTGCTACGACCGTTATCTGGTGCGTATCGAAGAAATGCGCCAGTCCAATCGGCTGATCAAACAGTGCATAGACTGGCTAAGGGCTAATCCGGGGCCGGTCATGCTGGAAGACAATAAGATCACGCCCCCGTCGCGGGAAGATATGAAAGAAGATATGGAGGCGTTGATCCATCACTTTAAACTGTTTACCGAAGGCTATTGCGTCCCGGCGGGCGAAGTCTACGCTGCTGTCGAGGCGCCCAAAGGCGAGTTCGGTGTCTATTTGATTTCCGATGGCGCCAACAAACCGTATCGGCTCAAGATACGCGCACCCGGCTTTGCCCATATCGCCGCCATGAACGAAATGGCCCAAGGCCATATGCTCGCCGATGTGGTGGCCATCATCGGCACGCAAGACATTGTATTCGGAGAGGTCGATCGCTGATGAGTGACGTATTATCCGAGCACGTCCGCGCCGAAATAGATCGCTGGCTTGCCAAATATCCGCCGGATCGCAAACAGTCCGCTGTGCTAGCCGCTTTGCGTGAAGCGCAACATGACAACGGCGGTTTTCTTACTCAGGAGTTACTGGACGCAGTCGCCGAATATCTGGACTTGCCGTCCATCGCGGTTTACGAGGTGGCCACCTTCTATTCCATGTTCGAGCTCAAACCGGTCGGCCGCCACAACATTTCGGTCTGCACCAATATTTCCTGTATGTTGTGTGGTTCCGATGAGATCGTGAATCACCTATGCAATAAACTCGGCATCCGATTGGGCGAAAGCACCCCGGACGGCAAGTTTTATCTCAAGCGCGAAGAAGAATGCCTGGCGGCCTGCGCGTTTGCGCCCATTATGCAAGTCGATCATGTCTATCATGAGAATCTGACCCCGGAAAAAGTGGATCAGATTCTGGACAGCTTGGAGTAGTTGCCCATGACCAATGAGGTCTGCTACCAACCCCTGGGCCACGAGCAACCGTGGTCGTTCGACACTTATACCCGGTTGGGCGGTTACGAGGCGTGGCGGAAAATTCTGGCCGGCGAGATCCCGCCCGAACAGGTGATCGACGAGGTCAAGAAATCCGGCCTGCGCGGTCGCGGCGGGGCGGGTTTCCCCAGCGGCTTGAAATGGAGTTTCATGCCGCGCTCTGCGCCGGTGCAGAAATACATCGTCTGCAACTCCGACGAAAGCGAGCCCGGCACCTGCAAAGATCGGGATATTCTGCGTTTCAATCCCCATGCCCTGGTGGAAGGTATGGCGATTGCGGGCTTCGCCATCGGCGCGACCGTAGGCTACAACTATATTCGCGGCGAATGGCTGGACGAGCCTTATCGGCGCTTCGAGACCGCGCTACAAGAAGCCTATGACGCCGGTTTGCTGGGCAAAAATATTCAGAACTCGGAGATCGATTTCGACTTGTATACCCACTTAGGCGCGGGCGCTTATATCTGCGGCGAGGAAACGGCGTTGCTGGAATCCCTGGAAGGGAAAAAAGGCATGCCCCGCTTCAAACCGCCGTTCCCGGCCAATTTCGGTCTCTACGGCAAGCCGACGACCATTAACAATACTGAAACCCTGGCCTCGGTCCCTGCCATCATCCGCAACGGAGCCGATTGGTTCGCTGACCTCGGCATCGCCGGAGCCGGGGGGACCAAAATTTTCTCGGTGTCCGGCCATGTCAATAAGCCGGGTAATTTCGAAATTCGACTCGGTACGCCATTTAGCGAATTGCTGGAAATGGCCGGTGGGATGCGTCAGGGGCGTAAGCTGAAAGCAGTGATTCCGGGCGGCTCCTCGGTGCCGGTCATGCTCGGCGAAACCATGTTGCAAACCAACATGGATTACGACTCTATCGCTAAGGCTGGTTCCATGCTCGGTTCCGGGGCGGTCATTGTGATGGATGAAACCACCGACATGGTAAAGGTGCTGCAACGCATCTCCCGCTTTTATTACTCCGAATCCTGCGGCCAATGCACGCCCTGTCGGGAAGGCACCGGCTGGTTATACCGGGTCATCACCCGCATTATCGACGGCAAAGGTCGTGCCGAAGGATTTGGCCTTGCTGGACAGCGTGGCGAGTAAAATCGAAGGGCATACTATTTGCGCGTTAGGCGATGCAGCAGCGATGCCGGTGCGCAGTTTCATCAAGCATTTTCGCCACGAATTCGTCCATTACGTCGAACACAAGCGCAGTTTGCAGGCGGCTTGAGACAACCAAGCGATAGGATTGGAAAACCTTCATGAGTGTGCAACCGATCACAATCGAAGTGGACGGCATCCAAATGGAAGCCCGCAAGGGTGCGATGCTGATTGAAGTGACCGATGCGGCGGGGATTCATATCCCGCGCTTCTGTTATCACAAAAAACTGACCGTGGCTGCCAATTGCCGGATGTGTCTGGTCGAAGTCGAAAAGGCCCCGAAACCGCTACCAGCTTGCGCTACCCCGGTGATGGATGGCATGAAAGTGTGGACGCAGTCCGCGAAAGCGCAGTCCGCCCAGCAAGGCACGATGGAGTTTCTGCTGATTAATCATCCGCTGGATTGTCCGATTTGCGATCAAGGCGGCGAATGCGAACTGCAAGACGTGGCGATGGGTTACGGCAGCGACGTGTCGCGCTTCGTCGAGCGCAAGCGGGTTGTTAAGGACAAGGACATCGGCCCGTTGATCGCTACCGAAATGACCCGCTGCATTCACTGTACCCGCTGCGTGCGGTTTGGCACTGAGATTGCTGGTATCCGTGAACTGGGCGCTACCGGTCGCGGTGAACACATGGAAATTGGCACCTACCTAGCTAAATCCATCGTGTCCGAGTTGTCCGGCAATGTGATCGATATCTGCCCGGTGGGCGCATTGACCGCCAAACCGTCGCGCTTCGCAGGCCGGTCCTGGGAGTACGCCCAACATCCCGCTATTGCCCCGCATGATTCCATCGGCTCGCATATTTTTTTACACACGATGCGCGACAAGGTCATGCGGGTGGTGCCGCGCGACTGCGAAAGTATCAACGAAACTTGGATTTCCGACCGGGACCGCTTCAGTTATGAAGGCCTCTACAGTTTGGATCGCGCGGTTCAACCGTTGCTTAAACAAGCTGACGAGTGGCAAGTCGTCGAATGGGACAACGCCCTGACCGCGGTTCATCAAGGACTGTCTCAGGTGATCGAACAGCACGGCCCGGACGCGGTTGGCGTATTGGTTTCGCCAACCGCCACGCTGGAAGAACTGTATCTTGCTCAGAAACTGAGCCGGGGCCTGGGCATTGCCAATATCGATCACCGGCTGCGGCAAGCCGATTTCAGCGATCAAGACCATGCGCCGGTGTTTCCCTGGTTGGGTCAACCGCTGGAAACTCTGGAACAAGTCGACGCTGCCCTGCTGATCGGCTCGAACGTGCGTATGGAGCAGCCCATCGCCGGTCACCGCTTGCGCAAAGCTGCGTTGGCCGGTGGCAAGATTATGTTCATCAACCCGCGCGATTTCGAATTCCGCTTCCCGGTCGCCGCTAAACTGATTGTCGATCCATTGACGATGGTTTCGGGATTGGCGGGGGTTGCCAAAGCGATAGCCGAGCGGAAGGGCGAACAGTTACCAGATCATCTGTATGCGCTATTAAATGGTTCGGAGCCTGACGATGATGACGCCCGCACGATGGTCGATAACCTGATTAACGGCGAGCGCGCCACGGTGTTGCTGGGCAATCTGGCGGTCTCCCATCCATTGTTTCCCGCTTGCGAGCTTTAGCCGTATTCATTGCCCAGGCCAGCGGGGCGAGTTTGGGTTATCTGCCGGAAGCGGCCAATTCAGTGGGTGCTTGGTTGGCTGGAGTGTTACCGCATCGCACGGTGGGCGGCAAACCAGCGGATTCGGTTGGCCTTGACGCCCGCGCCATGTTGGAAACACCCCGCAAAGCCTATGTGTTGGCCGGTTTTGAGCCAGCATTCGATTGTTGGAACCCGGCTAAGGCATCAGCCGCTATCCAGCAAGCCGATTTCGTCGTGGCGTTGTCGCCTTACGCCAGCGACAATCCTGAAAGATGTCGCTCAAGTCATCCTTCCCGTCGCCGCGTTTTCGGAAACGCCGGGTACTTATGTTAATGCCGAAGGCTGTTGGCAGAGTTTTCAGGCGGCGGTTAAACCGCGCGGCATGGCGCGACCGGCCTGGAAGGTCTGGCGAGTGCTGGGTAATGCCTTCGCGCTGCCCGGTTTCGAGTATATGGATAGCCAGGAAATCCTTGAGGAGATTCGCGCGCAATGCGAGACTGTCGAACCACGCAACTTGGTTCCCGGCGCTGATCATTTCGAGGATCGAACGGATTCCGTTCAGATGCGGGTGATTGAGGTGCCGATCTACACCATTGATCCCCTGGTAAGACGGGCCCGGTCGCTGCAAAAAACCCCCTTGGCGGTGACGGCGAAACCACTGCCTTGGGTCCGGCTGTCGGTTCCATCGAAGTAAGTAGCGAGGCGCAAGGCTAACACCGTGGAAACCTTCTTCACGCTGATCATCATCTTAGTCAAAATCCTTTTGATTTTGATTCCTTTGATGCTGAGCGTCGCTTACCTTACCTTCGCCGAACGCAAAATCATCGGTTATATGCAGGTTCGCCTGGGTCCCAATCGGGTCGGTCCGCAAGGTTGGCTACAACCGATTGCCGACGCCGTCAAGCTGCTGCTCAAGGAAATCATCATTCCCGCCGGGGCGAATCGCTTTCTCTTCGTTATCGCTCCGATGTTGTCCATCGCTCCTGCGCTGGCAGCTTGGGCGGTGATTCCTTTTAGCGAAGGCGTAGCCTTGACCAATATCGACGCCGGACTGTTGTATTTGCTGGCGTTGACTTCCCTGGGCGTATACGGGGTTATCATCGCCGGTTGGGCGTCGAATTCCAAATATGCCTTTTTAGGTGCGATGCGCTCGGCGGCGCAGATTGTTTCTTACGAAATCGCGATGGGCTTTGCCTTAGTTGGAGTGTTGATGGCCGCCGGCAGCCTTAACTTGCAGCAAATCGTGCTGGCGCAACAAGGCAGTATCTTGCATTGGTTCTGGTTGCCTTTGCTGCCTCTGTTTGTGGTTTATTTTATCTCGGGTGTAGCCGAAACCAATCGGGCACCGTTCGATGTCGCTGAGGGTGAATCGGAAATCGTCGCCGGTTTTCATGTGGAATACTCGGGCATGGCTTTCGCGATCTTTTTCCTGGCCGAATACGCCAACATGATTCTCATCGCGACACTTACCGCTGTCTTGTTTCTGGGGGGATGGTTGTCGCCTTTCGAAGGGATTCCGCTGCTAGGTGCGCTGTTTTCATTCGTTCCAGGTATTTTCTGGCTGATATTCAAAATTGCGTTCTTTTTGTTCGTATTTCTGTGGTTGCGCGCGACGCTGCCGCGTTATCGCTATGATCAAATCATGCGGTTGGGCTGGAAGGTGTTCATTCCGTTGACCTTGGTGTGGATTGCCGTAATCGGTGCCGCCATCCTGGCGCAGATCGGTCCCTGGTTCGCTTGATTGGAGGCTGTTATGCAGGCGTTTGTGAATTATCTGAAGACCTTCACGCTTTGGGAGTTGTTACTTGGCCTGAAGCTGACCGGTCGGCATCTATTTGCCCGCAAAGTGACCGTGCAGTTCCCGGAAGAACGGACTCCGCAGTCACCCCGCTTCAGGGGGATGCACGCTTTGCGACGCTATCCGAATGGCGAAGAACGTTGTATTGCTTGCAAACTCTGCGAAGCGGTCTGTCCTGCTTTGGCAATTACCATCGATTCAGAACAGCGTGAAGACGGCACTCGCCGCACCACCCGTTACGACATCGACCTGTTCAAATGCATCTACTGCGGATTCTGCGAGGAAGCTTGTCCGGTCGATTCAATCGTCGAAACCCGGATATTGGATTATCATTTCGAGAATCGCGGCGAACAGATCATGACCAAAGAAAAATTGCTTGCGATCGGCGACAAATACGAAGCGCAAATCGCCGCTGATCGCGCCGCCGACGCGCCCTACCGATAACCAATAAGAGCCACAATGGGTTTCGAGAAATTCCTGTTTTATGTATTCGCGGCCATTTTAGTGTTCGCAGCGGCGCGAGTCATCACGGTACGCAATCCGGTCCATGCGGTGTTGTTCCTGGTATTGGCTTTTTTCACCAGCGCCGCATTGTGGTTGCTGTTGGAGGCGGAGTTTCTTGCTATCACCCTGGTGCTGGTTTACGTGGGCGCGGTCATGGTGCTGTTTCTATTCGTCGTCATGATGCTCGACATCAACGTTGCGCCGTTGCGGGAAGGATTCGCCAAATACTTGCCGTTGGGCGCAGTGGTGTTGGCCATTGTCGTGTTGGAAATGGGCCTAGTGGTCAGCTCCGACTATTTCGCTACCGATCAATTCAGTCAACCAGTTCCGCATTCGGCGGAGTATAGCAACACGAAGGAATTAGGCAGCGTGTTGTATACGGAGTATGTGTATCCGTTTGAGATCGCCGCGGTGATTTTGCTGGTGGCGATTATCGCCGCGATTTCCTTGACCATGCGGCGACGGTCCGCAACCAAATCGCAGCAGCCGGCGCAACAAATCAAAGTCAAGCGCAGTGATCGGGTAAGGTTGGTTGATATGGCGGCGGAAAAGAAGAAATGAACCGTCGGTGAGGAAACAACAGGAAAGAGGTACGCAGTGCGTACCCTACCACTACTACCACTAATGATACCCAGGCGTTTCTCCTGAATGTTTCAGACGTTTCACATAGTGGACCATTTGGTGAGTTTTAATACTAGATTCTTTCGGAGATGGGTCAAAATAACTCAAAAACTATCTGCCCATCCACCTTTTGAGAGGACCCCATGATCACGCTGACTGACTACCTGGTGCTGGGAGCAATACTGTTCTGTCTCAGCGTGGCGGGTATTTTCCTGAACCGGAAAAATGTGCTGATTTTGCTGATGTGCATCGAACTGATGCTGCTGGCGGTTAATTTCAATTTCATCGCGTTTTCCCATTTCCTCGACGATACCGCCGGGCAGATCTTCGTCTTTTTCATCCTCACCGTCGCAGCGGCTGAATCGGCCATAGGTTTGGCCATTCTAGTGGTACTGTTTCGCAATCGTGGCACCATCAATGTCACCGATCTGGATACCTTGAAGGGCTGAATTCATGCAGACCGTCTATCTCGGGATCGTTCTCGCGCCGCTGCTCGGCGCTATAGTCGCGGGTTTGTTTGGCCGTCGAGTTGGACGCGCAGGCGCGCATTGGGCAGCGATTGGCGGAGTTGCGGTGTCGTTTCTGTTGTCGCTGGTAGTGTTGAAACACATCGCGATTGACGGCGCTGAACCGTTCAATGGTGCAATCTATACTTGGCTGGCAGTGGAAGGCGTACGTCTGGAAATCGGCTTTCTGGTAGATTCGCTGACCGCACTCATGATGACGGTGGTAACCTTCGTCTCGCTGATGGTGCACATCTACACCATCGGTTACATGCATGACGACGACGGCTATCAGCGCTTTTTCAGTTATATTGCCTTGTTCACTTTCGCCATGCTGATGCTGGTGATGGCGAACAACTTTCTACAACTGTTCTTTGGTTGGGAAGCGGTTGGGCTAGTTTCCTATTTGTTAATTGGCTTCTGGTACAAGCGTCCTAGCGCCACTTTTGCCAGCATGAAAGCGTTTCTGGTCAATCGAGTGGGTGATTTCGGCTTTCTGTTGGGCATCGCCGCCGTGCTTATGTATTTCAACAGTCTGGATTATTACGACGTGTTCCAGACCGCGAAGCTGATGGGCGATGTGCCGATTGAGATCATTCCCGGCAGCGAATGGTCGGCGATCACAGTGATTTGTATTCTGTTGTTCATCGGCGCGATGGGTAAATCCGCGCAAGTGCCGCTGCACGTGTGGCTGCCGGATTCTATGGAAGGTCCGACCCCGATCTCGGCCCTGATCCATGCCGCCACCATGGTCACCGCCGGCATCTTCATGGTCGCCCGCATGTCGCCGTTGTTCGAACTATCCGTACCGGCTTTGAGCTTTGTGCTGGTGATCGGCGCAATAACTGCTTTTTTCATGGGATTGCTGGGAATCGTCCAGAACGACATCAAGCGGGTCATCGCCTATTCAACGCTGTCGCAATTGGGCTATATGGCTGTAGCATTGGGTGCTTCCGCCTATTCCGCCGCGATTTTTCACTTGATGACCCACGCCT
>JAAUQA010000438.1 GCA_012032855.1 Candidatus Competibacteraceae bacterium | reverse complement strand
CGCCATCCACCGACCGCCTGGCGAGTATCTTATCAGCAGCCTGCGGTGCGAACGCAAGCGCCGTCTTGAAGTCCGTCGATGAATGGCAGCGTAGGACGCCGCCCAGTCATTCGCGTCGAGGACGGTCATGCGCCCCCATTGGCCCGCGAAGATGCGTCGACGATCCATTTCCTCGCGGAAGGCTTGTCGAAAACCGGGATCACCGTAGATCTTCATCTGTTCTTCCACGCTCTTGTTGAACACTGGATGCCAGGCCGAGAAGATCGCGAAGATGAATGGGTTGCGCATGTTAAACTGAATGCGCAGCGGTCGGCAGGTCACTTGCGGTACGGCCTTGTTCCAGCCCAAAATCGGTTGGATTTTCTCGATGGCGCTCAGGTAGGAGTCCGGTTTTCCGGGTTTGTTGAACAGCGCCAGGAACGTGCTGGAATTGCGCATTTCCGGTTTGCCGCTGGGTTCTACCGTGTTGCAGGCTCAAGACAGAGCCGGGCTGGTGTGGAGTGCCGTAACCCTTGACGTCAAGTCGATGCCTGCCACGTCGTTTACGGTCACGCGCCAGCAACTCACGGATGCTACCGGCGTCGTACAGGCCAAATATCCCCCTTCGCCCGCCATCCGCGCCCTCATTGATCTGCTGAAAGACGGCACGGGCGGGGCGCTCAAGGCCGGGGCCGGCCTGCTCGAATCCGCCGGGCGGTCGGGCAATCTGTATGAGCATACCGCAGGGTTGGCGCTGGATATTTATCGGAACTCAAAAAATCCCGCGCAACAGCGACAAGCCCATAACTTGATCCGGTTCTTTATCCGCAATCGCCGGACACTGGGTTGGCGGAATATGTTTTATGAATCGTGGGGATTTAGCAGCAGCGGCAAAGTGGGCGGTGCGCCGAACCACAACGATCATATCCATATCGACTGGATGGATTTTCGCTGCTCAAATTCGAGGGCCCGAACAAACTCGACCGCTCCAAGTGGACGGAAATCACCTGGCCACTCGAGGCGCGGGTGCGCACGGGGATCGATACTCCGGAAAACGCCAAACAAGTCAAGGCAGCCTGGGACGATACGGCGGCGGCTGTTCTCACGGACACCGAAATCGTCGGCCTGTATTGATGAACCCAGACGCTAAACCAGCTTTGCCTGATCACAACAACAAGAGCGAACGTCCATGGGAATACTGGTTTCCAATGAGTTCAAAGATGACGATAGATTAAAAGAGTGCGCGCAAAAACATTCCGCGCATATCCTATTGGGGCAAGGGGAGAACACGTCAAGAAGATTCAGCGAGCGCTGATTGAGCTTGACGGAGCCAAGATCGACGCCAAGGAACTGGCCAGCGGCACCTATGGTCCATCGACCGCGCGGCCGTGCGGGCTTACAAGAACGGCAAAAAACCGCCGATTCTGGGACCGGGTCAGCAGACGGCGGACGACATCGTCGGCATCCAGACCATCCGACGCCTGGACGGGGAATTAGCGGCAAGAAGGGGCATCCCCCGCTTGCTGGAAGACGACCTGGTCAAACCGCGGGATATTTGGATCCTGATTCGCGGCGGCAGCAATGCCCAACGCACCAGTGATCTTGATGCGGTGGCCTCTTTTTTCAATACTCCGGAATACCTTGAAACCCACACCACGCTGAAAATAATTTCCTGGGAGAGCACCTTCGCTCAACGGTTGGCCATCACCGATGCCATCGTCGCAGAAGTGCGCCGCGAACGGGCACTGGGTATTCGCCTCGGTCGCATTCTCATCCAGGGGTCGAGTTCCGGGGGAAAAATTGCGGTTCTGGTCACCAATGCCCTCTGGAATCAGCTAAAACAGGCGGCGTACTATCTTTGCGTCGCCGACGGTGCGTTTGACAGGAATGACCCACTGTTTACCGCTCCCGGTCCCGGCGTGATGCGGTGCCGCCGCACTGAGAATTACTACCAGGCATGGTCCAACGCCAAAGATCCGACGGGAGAGACCCACGAGGCGATGCAGGGGTTTCACCTAAACAGCCGACAACAACAGTGTGAGGCAGAAGTCGAGAAATATTGGAACAGCCTCCCATCAAGCCAGCAAAAAGACAAAAACATGATCAAAGGGGCAGTCGACATGGTGCATGTGTGCGCACTCGCTGCTGGCATGCGCGCCGGCACGGAAACCATACGGAAAATCCTGCGGGGCCAGCTTTCCTTCTGAATCCTTCCTTGGGCTAAAGTGTATACTCACGCCTGCCGAGTGAGGCGGGTGGTCATCCATAAACGACTTATGTTGTCTTGGTTTGAAGAAGCCTGTCGGAGCCCCGCCAAACTGGAACTGAATGGCTGTGATATCAAAGCTGACTGGCATCTGATCAGCGATCTCCCGGGTTTGCTCACTGCCATTTGTCCTTGAGCAGCGTCGGAGTGCTTGGCGAAGGGTGATGTTTGGTGGGGTGGGGACGTATTGAAACAGTTGTGTTTAATTTCTTAACTGTCGATGGATGCCTCCCCCGATTCAGGGGAGGCATAGGGGCAGGTATACCGATCAGGTGCCGATTACGCCACCGTCATCTTTGGTGATGATCACGGTTGCAGAACGCGGTCGTCCGAGCGGATCAAAGTCCGGCCAATTACTGGAGGTCAGCGGTGGTACACCGGGAACCGTCTCGCTGGTGCCCAGTTCATCTCGCAGCCCCCCGGAAATGTCGCCGGGATGTTGCACATTGATAAACATGGTCCTACCATCCGGTGTGGTGATCACGCCGGTGATTTCCTGACCGCGTGGGCCGGTAAAGAAACGGCGCACTTCGCCGGTGGACGGGTCCGAGGCTAGCATTTGGTTGTTGCCGAAGGGTTCGAAATCGCCTCGCAACTGGCTGCTCTCGCCGATGTCGGTTTGAATCCACAACCGACCGTCATTATCAATCCAAATACCGTCCGGATTGGCAAAGATATCGCCGTTGATATTGCCTCGAAAATCCGGATTAGCGTTGTTCGGATCGCCGGCCAACACGTAGATGTCCCACTCGAAGGTGGTCGCGGCGGGATCGTTGCCGGCTTCGCGCCAGCGAATGATATGGCCCATTTGGTTTTCAGGACGCGGATTAGCGGCGTCGGTTTCCTCGCGGGAAGAGTTGTTGGTCAGCGTTACATAGACCTCTCTGGTTTGCGGATGCACCGCAATCCATTCCGGCCGGTCCATCGGCGTCGCCCCAATAGAGTCCGCCGCGAGACGCGTTTTCACTAGCACTTCCGCCTGATCCTCAAAACCATCGGCGACCGTCAACCCCGGTGTGCCGTGGACCAGCGGTATCCATTCCCCAGTGCCGTCATCATTGTATTTGGCCACATACAAGGTGCCATCGTCCAGAATGCCGCCGTCAGCCATCATGTTAGCAGCGCGGTTAGTCGTATCGTAAGGACGATTACTGACATATTTGTAAACGTATTCGAATACGGCGTCGTCGCCGGAGTAAATGACGACACGATTATCATCGGTCGTGGTCATCGCGGCGCCTTCGTGGCGGAAACGTCCCATCGCGGTCCGTTTTACCGGCTTATGATTAGGGTCGTAGGGATCAATTTCCACAATCCAGCCGAACCGATTGGATTCATTCGGATCCGTATCGGCGTTAAAGCGGGGGTGGTGGACTTCCCACCCATAGCGGCTGGAACCGCCGATACCGTAGCGACCGAATTCATTATCGGTGGGATCGACCGGATCACCGCCTTCTGCTGTTAAAAAATAGCCGTGGAAGTTTTCCTCGCAAGTCAAATAGGTTCCCCAGGGGGTATA
>JAAUQA010000437.1 GCA_012032855.1 Candidatus Competibacteraceae bacterium | reverse complement strand
ATCGGACCATCATCGCCTATCTGACCGGATTCGGAATCCAGGAAGCGACGGTAGCCTATGCCGCCGTCGCACTGGCAACGGGGCGCGGATGGGACGAGGTGGCGGCTTGGTGATTTGACCTACCGCACTCGGCATTCATGATGACCGTGTCGTGCAATTGGTTTTTGATGAAGTAAATACGATACCATCTTGCTAATTAAGACATAACGTCTTATTATAATATCGTAGTCATCACGATTCTGAGCTGGCCATATTGATCGGACAGCTCAAGGATCAGCATCAGTACACATCAACCTCCAAACCGCTCGCAAAGGGCGAAGGAGCATAGTATGACCTTGTTCGTTAAAGATCGAAACGGCGAATATCGAATAGCTGACCGTCAGGAGATTTTGGCAGCGGCTCGAAGCAGTGTTAATCAACTGTTCAAGCGAGGACGTAAAATAAGTCACAAAGCTGACAGTATTGAGTTTTTTCAAATGAAGCTGGCCGGCCAGGAAAAAGAAGTCTTTGCTGCGCTGTATCTGGATACCCCACACAGGATAATCGCTTACGAAGAACTCTTTGTGGGTACAATCGACACCTGTCAGGTTCATCCCCGGGAGATAGTCAAACGCACGCTACTGCACAATGCAGCAGCAGTGATTTTTGGTCATAACCATCCATCAGGCAGCGAAGAACCCAGCTTGGCGGATATGAAGATAACTGAGCGTCTTAAAGAAGCACTACAGTTGATTGATGTGCGCGTACTGGATCACATAGTCGTTGGGAAAGGTGCAACCTCACTAGCAGGCCGGGGGCTTCTCTAACCACTTTGGACGCTACGGGGTCAGCGGAAGTTGACCCCCCTCATCCGCGCGAGCAAATGAATTATGACTGAGGCAAAAAAAAAGAAATTTGGTATTTACGCCGCTCCACCACTGTTGAGGTTAATTGAAGAGAGAACAAACGATCAACGCTCACCCACTCGATTAGTCAATACAGTGGCAGATCGCTATCTGGGAATCGTCCAGCACAGCGTACCGGTGTTGTCAGTGACGGAATGGTCCGAGACGTTGGTAGCGCTGCGCCAACGTCTCACCACGGAGGATGTCCCGAATTTAGCAACACTCTGGGATGATGTTGAGGACACCCTTTGGAACGCAAAAATAGCTGACGAACAGACTGGTGATGTTTCTCAGTTGGCCAACAAACTAAGACAATTACGTTTCTCAGAAACCGTGGCGCTCGTTGACGTCGCTGAGCGATTTTGGCAGCGGTATTCCGCAACCTCTGATATCACCGAGGCCCTGGAGGCGCTAGGCGTGGAAGTTTGCCATGACAAAGACAGCACAACCTGATACCCGCAGACGGGGTAAAAACCCTATAACGCCCACAGCACGTTATCGGTAATTCCAACCGCAAAGATTAGCTTCTCTGCAGACGGGCAAGCGCCTTGGAGTATGTCGCCCGAGCAGCTACGCCAAGCCATAGATTTACTGTTTGGTGGAAACCAAAGTCAGTTTGCACGCATTTGCGGCGTTGCACCCCGAACCGTGAATCGGTGGACCTCTGACCACGAACCGTGCGCCATACCCAAAGTTGTACAGGTCTTAATCAGAGCGTGGTCATTGTTATCTTCGGCGGATAGAGAACAGCTTTTCCATGAAGCGGCCGATTACTGATATTGTTCAAATAAATCTTCGTTTTTTACCCTTACCGCTTGCATATTAAGACATATTGTCTTAATATAAACCGTACCTCACCCAATGCTGGTTAAACCGCTCGCGAAGAGCGAAGGCCAGCATTGGGAACTCTCCTAGCTTCCAAACCGCTCGCGAAGAGCGAAGGAGACATCGATGGAAACCTCACAATCCTGTTCCCGTATCGCCGCACTCAATGACCAGTTCCGTAGAACTGGCATTGGTGGAAAAATCCTGGTCACGCAAGGTATCCAGGCATCTTGGCCCGATTACACGGCGATTATTGGCAAGGTCAAGGCATTTGACGGCTTTGACGACAGTAATGATCCTTGGAAAGAACACGACTTCGGGAAGATTGAGCACGAGGAACAATCAGTTTATTGGAAAATAAGTTATTACGATAAGGACGTACATTACGGCAGCCCCGATCCTGCAGACCCAGTGTGACCACCCGTGTCATGACCATTATGTTGGCCGAGGAATACTAACCGGCTAACCATCGGCCACGGATGGCCCACACTTATGACAATCCAAACCGTCCGAAAAGGGCGAAGGAGTCTTTTATGAAAACCACCCTGATCCCGGTAAACCAGCTTGCTGATTCAAAGGCGAATGTCCGTAAACGAGGCGCGTCCGACGACCTGGAATCATTGATCACCAGTATTCGGACGTTGGGTGTATTGCAGCCGCTTATCGTGCGACGAATCCAAAAAAACCAATTCGAGGTGGTGGCTGGACAGCGACGGCGGTTGGCCTGCCAGCGGCTAGCCGATGAACTGGATGATGGCCAAATCTTCCAGGTGCCGTGCATCATCGTCGAAAAGCTGGAGGATGCAACGGCCTTGGAAATTTCGCTGAGCGAAAACATCCAGCGGCTTCCGATGAACGAGTTCGATCAATTCGAGGCGTTTGCCAAGCTAATCGAGCACGGCCAAACCGTCGAAGACGTGGCCAGCCGTTTTGGTATCACTGAACGACTCGTCAAACAACGGTTGGCACTGGCAGGATTGATACCGGCAATAAAAACCATTGTTCAAGAGGAGAATATCAGGCCATCGGATACTCGCCTATTGGCGTTGGCTACCCCCCAGCAGCAAGCGGCTTGGTTAGAGATGTATGAAGATTCCAAGCAGAACACACCCCGGGGAGAGAACCTTAAGCGCTGGTTGCTCGGTGGGGAGGCCATATCCACCAGCGTAGCGCTGTTCGATCTGGCAGAGTATTCCGCGCCACTAATCACTGATCTATTCGGAGATCAGGTGTATTTCTCCGACATCACCGAGTTTTGGTCGTTACAGAATAAAGCGGTCACCCGCCAGAAGGATGAATTTTTAGCCGCCGGGTGGGAAGACGTCACTGTTCTTGAAATCAGTCACTATTTTCCGCGTTGGGACTACCAAAAATGTGCCGAAGAAACAAGGAGGCTGGGTCATCATTGAGAGGCGCAGTACTGGCGAGGTCACGATACACGAGGGTCTATTACCGAATTCGGAGGTACAGCGACGCCAGGATCAACAGCAACGCGAAGCTAACGGCCCGGATGAGATCAAGCCACAGCGCGGTGAGACGACTTATGCCATGCAAAGCTATCTCGGTTTGCACAAGGCATGGGCGGTGCGGAATGCGCTGGCAGATGATCCCACATTAGCGCTTCGATTGACCGTTGCATTGATTATCGGTGGGGGTGATCCGAATTGGAGTATAAACATTGGGCAAGACCGTCCCGCGAATGATGATATTTTGGCGAGCGTAAACAGTAGTTCCGGACGGTCCGCTTTTCAGCGACGTTGTCATGACGCTAAAAACGTATTGTACCCCGATGGACACAACCCGCGTTTTAGTACCTGAAAGGGGAACTGCTTGAGAGTACAGGCTACGGTGGAGAATCCCATACTGTAGCCCTGTTGCAACGCTTGCTGGCGCTGTCCGATGAGGAGGTGCTGAGTCTATTGGCGACCGCCGTGGCCAGTACGCTGAGTGCCGGGACGGGTTTAACCGCAGCTTCTGGGGCATCGTCTCGGCGTAGATATGGGGCAACACTGGCAACCGGATGCAGTATTTTTCAAGCTGCTCTCCGACAAAGCCGCAAT
>JAAUQA010000436.1 GCA_012032855.1 Candidatus Competibacteraceae bacterium | reverse complement strand
ACTGTTATATCGCTTGGCCCGATGAGCGCGTGAAGCAGTGGGCCTTGGATTACCGGGAACGGATGCAAGCTCAGGGTTTTCAGGGCCTGAGCGATGAAAAGACATTCTTGCGCTGGTTCGATTGGATGGGGTTGCAACGCCATCTTAAAGCGTTGGGTATTTTTGCCCGACTTAACTGTCGCGATGGGAAACCCGGTTATCTGCGTGATATACCACGCACGTTGAATTATGTACTGGACGTGGCCGGCGCCTACCCGGAACTGTCGCCATTGGCGGACTGGTTAACGCGTCGTGATGTAACACCGACCGCCCTAGCTGGCGAGCGCAGTCCATGAGGGCAATGATTCTGGCTGCCGGACGAGGTCAGCGCATGAGACCTCTGACCGATACCACTCCGAAACCCTTGCTGTCGGTAGGCGGCAAACCGTTGGTCGTCTATCACATTGAGGGATTGCGTCGGGCGGGACTACAGGATTTAGTGATCAATCTAGGGCATCTAGGCGAGCAGATTCCGGCGTTATTAGGCAATGGCCACTCAATGGGGGTCAACATCCAGTACTCGCAGGAGCCACAGGACGCGTTGGAGACCGGCGGCGGTATTTTGCAAGCGCTGCCGTTACTGGGCCCCGCGCCATTCGCTGTGGTCAACGGCGATATCTGGAGCGATTTCCCCTTTGCCCGTTTGCCCCGGCAACTAACCGGGCTGGCCCATTTGGTACTGGTGGATAACCCGCCGCATCATCCGGGCGGTGATTTTATTCTGCGGAATGGGCAGGTTGTGGAATACGGCGCACCTATGCTGACGTTCAGCGGCATCAGCGTATTGCATCCGGCTTTATTCGCGCATTGCAAACCCGGACGGTTTCCGTTGGCCCCGTTACTGCGCAACGCCATCAACGCCGGCCAAGTCAGCGCGGAGCATTATACGGGACACTGGAGTGATGTCGGTACGCCGGAACGATTACATCAACTCGACAGGCAGTTGTGGTGCGCTGAGGCCAGCGACGGCTAACCGGGTGGGAGGCAAGTTCATGAGCGCTGCTGCATTACCCCTGTTAACCCATGCCGTCGGTGAACGGGTTGCTTGGTGGCAAGGCCGGCCCATTACCCGTGAGGTTTTTCTTGCGCATGTTCATCAGGTTGCTGCACAGTTGCCTAGCCACCGTTTTGCTATTAATTATTGCGAGAACCGCTATTTGTTTATGGTGGCGTTCGCCGCCGTCCTAGTTCGTGCTCAGACCAATTTGCTGCCGCCCAGTCGGGCGAATGGCGATGTGCAGATAGTCTGTGATCGTTATCCGGATAACTACCCACTGACTGATCAGACAGTGAAAACGGCCTTGGCCGCCATACAAGAGACGCCTGCGGAGATACCTATCATTGCCGCGGAACAGATCGCCGCGATCGTATTCACCTCGGGCAGCACCAATCGTTCCCAACCGCATCTTAAAACATGGGGGCAGCTGGTCGAGGGGGCGAGACTGGCGCACCGCCGTTTTCGCTTCCCCCGACAGTCCACGGTTGTCGCTACCGTGCCCGCTCAGCATATGTACGGTTTAGAAACATCCATCCTGAACCCACTAATCACGGGTTTTGGTGTGTTCGGTAGTCGTCCGTTTTTCCCTGCCGATGTTTATGCCGCGTTAGCCGCTGTTCCAGAACCGCGCATTTTGGTCACAACCCCGGCGCATCTGCGGGTTTGCGCTGCTGAAACGGGGTATATCTGGCCTAAGACCGAGTTCATTATTTCTGCGACCGCGCCGTTATCCAGAGATTTAGCGACCCGCACTGAACGGCTGTTCGGCGCGCCCGTATTCGAAATTTACGGGTGTTCGGAAATCGGTTCTCTGGCCAGCCGGCGCACCATAGATGATGAATGGTGGCAGGTGTATGATGGCTTCCGGATCGATTCTGCGACCACGAGTGTGTCCGGGCTCCAGTTAACTGAACCGGTGGTGCTGAACGATGTCATTGATTGGCATAGCGACACCCGCTTCAAATTGCTGGGGCGTCGTGAAGATATGATCAATGTCGCAGGTAAGCGGGCATCGCTAGCCGAACTCAATCACTGTTTACTGGGCGTCACGGGGATCGAAGATGGCGTGTTTATCATGCCTGACGAAGCACCGGATCGGTTGACCCGTTTAGCCGCGCTCGTGGTGGCGCCGCAAATGAACGAGCGGCAGATACTTGCCGCGCTGGCTGAACAGATCGACTCGGTGTTTTTACCCCGGCCATTGCGCAAAGTGGCTCGTTTACCCCGCAACGAGACCGGCAAGTTGCCACGCCAAGCCTTGCTGGAGCTGTTGCAACACCAGCCGGGCCGCTAGCTGATGGATTATACTCTGATACGGGTAATCAGCGCAGATCATCCCAGCCTAGCCGGTCATTTTCCGGCCGAGCCTATCGTTCCGGGCGTGGTCATTCTCGACGAGGTCCTGCAGGCGGTGCGCCGATGGCGGGGACCTTGCCGCCTGACGGCGCTACCGACCGTCAAATTTTTATTCCCGCTGCAACCTAACCAACCATTCACGGTTCATTTATTCGGCAACACCGACAGTAACCGAGTAAAATTCGCTTGTCGGTTTGCTGACCGACTAATCGTTCAGGGCCAACTCGAAATCAGCTTTTGAGGTATCCCATGTCCTCGTTTGACCCAAGGCCACTCGATCCTCGAATCGCCGAACTGCTGAGCGATTATCCGGATGGATTATTCAGTGAACGGTTCTATCAGAGTGTCGAATGGATAGACCGCTATGGACTCGATTTGGTAATTCAAGTGCTCCAACAACTGGATGCCGTTGCCCCGCTGCGATCCTGGTGCTCTGTCAATCGTCTTTGTCGTGAACGCGATTTCAGTCCCCGCTTTCGCAACGCGCTGGGTTGGCTGCTGGAACGGCTAGCGGATGCGGGTTATCTGGCTATTAACGATGAACACTCAACCCGTTGCTACCGGCTGCAGGGCGATCTGCCTACCCCCGATCTGGTTACTCTCAAGCAGGTTGGCTTAGCGCTTGATCCCGCCAATGCGGCAACCCTGGATTTATTGGATGCCGCCGCTGCGGTATATCCCAGCGTTGCTCAGGGTGCTAGCGGTGCTGAAGCCTTGTTCGGCATGAGCGAAATTCAGCGCTGGCTGGCGTACTTCAGTAACAACAATCCACTCTACGCGATCAATAACTGGGTCGCCGCTATCGCCGCCGCCGACTGCGTGGCCGACAACACTTCGCTGCGGGTGCTGGAAATCGGTGCCGGAGCGTGTAGTGGTACGGAAGCTGTACTCCGCACTTTCGCCGAACGGGGTATGACGAGCCGATTGGAACGGTATCTGGTTACCGAGCCGAATCCGTTTTTTCGCCGCCGGGGGGAAAAGGCGCTCAAACGCAACTTCCCGAACTTGCCACTGGAGTTCGGTACGCTGGATATGGATCAATCTTGGGAGCAACAGGGTGCCGCAAACGGTGCTTTCGATCTGGTCTACGCCGTCAATGTATTGCATAGCGCTCACGATTTGTTATTCGCCCTAGAACAAGCGCGCCGCAGCTTGGCAAAGGGCGGCCAGTTGGTGTTGGGTGAATGTTTGCGTCCTGTGGCTGAGCAGCCGATCTATATCGAGTTGGTGTTTCAGATTATGGACAGTTTCACGGAGGTAGTAACCGACGCCGAAATTCGCCCTCAGCCCGGTTTTTTAACGCCTGATTGCTGGCGGCGGGCTTTGTCCCGAGCTGAATTTACGAACGTAACCATCAAACCCGATCCGGAGCGGGATGCGGGC
>JAAUQA010000435.1 GCA_012032855.1 Candidatus Competibacteraceae bacterium | reverse complement strand
GTGGTGTAAAAAAAGCACTAATACAGCATGCTATTGCCTTGGCCGAATTTCAACACGCCGGTTCTGGGCACGCCCTGCGGCGGTCTCATTGGTTGCGATCGGATTGTTTTCACCGAAACCGGCAACCGATAATTGATCCGGCGATACACCATCCCGAACCAGCGCCCGTGCCACGGCGTTGGCACGCCGCTCCGAAAGGTCTTGGTTGTAGCTCGCACTACCGATACTGTCCGTGTGCCCATTGACCTCATAGGGCACATTCGGCTGATTGCGCAGCGCGCGTGCCGCTTGATCTAATGTGGCTTGGGCACTGGGTTCCAATCTGTCGGAGTCGAAGGCAAAATTGACACCCTCAATGACAAAGCTGGGTGCTGGCTCTGGTTCAGGTGCGGGGGCAGGCGCAGGTGGCGGTAGCTGATCTTTCGGCGCTGTGCTACAGCCGGCAATTGCAAAAGCCAAGAAAGCACTCGTTATGAAAAAACGGATAAAGTTTTTGGTCATGACATTTCCCTCAGTGTTGAGCGTAACTCTTTCCAACAGCAATGGATTCTTCAATGCTTAGAAAGCTGTGTTGTTATTTGATTAAGGTCATGAGTGCGGCAACAAAGCCCGCATTACCAAGCTTAGCTTAAGACGTTGATACGATATACATTATGGGGAGTTATTTTTTGCCTGTATATAACTTGTACAAACATTTTATTCTACTTTAGCTTGACCCATCTCACTACCCGCCGTCCAAATCCGGTAGCGCACTTCGAAGCCTTCCGGTACGTAGGTGACTACCGGGAGTTTGCTGTTATACCGCTGCATGAAGCCATCACCACTAACCCGCACGAACTCTTCGGACTTGGTAGCATCAGGCGGACAGGCCATCAAGGTCGAAGCCGGGCCGCTGACTTCCTTTAAAACGTAATAGGGAAATCCCCAACCCTCGGCGACCTGTTCCTCTAGCGTGCCCAAAAAGCGGGTCAGATTGCAATCAACAACCAGCGTTTTGCCGACCACGATCTCCACCATCCGATCCGCCTCGTTTTCCACGGCCGATACCCGGAATACTTGACGGGTGAACCCTGCATCGGCAAGCGGATAAGGCTTCATGCCGTATTGATCCTGAGCGTTGCTCACGCCCAGCGGAATGAATACCGCTAACACGGCCAACAGGTTTTTGCATTGCATGGGTAAGCTCCTTTTGCAGTGAGTTGTTGTTGAATGGGCTAATCACCCTTTAACCGCCCCCGCCGTCAGACCGGACACGATCCGGCGTTGAAAAACCAGCACCAGCGCCACTAACGGTAAGGTCACGATGATCGATGCAGCCATGATATTGCCCCACGGCAATTCGAATTGGCTAGCCCCGCTGATCAGGGCGATGGCGACCGGCACGGTACGCTGAGTGTCGGTCAGGGTGAAGGTCAGCGCGAATAGGAATTCGTTCCAAGCGGCGATGAACGCCAATAACCCGGTCGATACCAGGGCAGGCCACATCAGCGGTAGGAAGACCTTAATAATAAGGTCCCAAGGACTCGCGCCATCCATAATCGCGGCTTCTTCCAACTCCTTGGGTAAGTCGCGCATGAAAGTGGTCAATACCCAGACCGTGAACGGCAGGGTAAAAATCAGATAGGAAATTACCAGACTGAACAGGTTGTTGTACAGGCCCAGTACCCGGATCAACTCGAACAAACCGGATAGCACCGCGACTTGCGGAAACATGGATACGCTCAGAATGGTCAGCAGCAACAGCCCCCGCCCACGAAACTGAACCCGGCTCAAGGCAAAGGCCGCGGTCAGGCCGAAAAACAACGACAGCGCGACGACCGCAGCGGATACGCCCAGCGAATTGAGAATATTGCGGGCGAACGGCTGCTCGCCGAACACGGCCCGGTAGTTATCCCACCGCCAATGTAACGGGAAATAATCCACGCTGAACAGCGCCGAGCCGGTCTTAAACGAGGTGACGAAGGCGTAATAGAACGGAAACACCGCATAGCCGATGATCAGCGCCACCAGCAGATAAAATCCCACCTGACTCGAAAACCGTTTCATGATCTAGCGCTCCCCGTCAAAGCGCACCCGGCCCAGCTTGAGATAGAGCAGGGTGCACAGGGCGACGATGAAAAACAGCAATGTCGAAGCCGCGGAGCCGTAGCCGACATCCTGGAAATCCACCAATTGTTGGCGGGCGTACACCGACATGGACATGGTATCGCGGCTGTTGGAGGTCAACACGTAGATCAAATCGAAAATGCGTAACGCATCCAGCAACCGGAAAATCACTGCGACCAGCAAGGCCGGTTTGATCAAGGGCAATGTCACCCTGAAGAACACTTTGACCGGATGTACGCCGTCCACCCGCGCTGCTTCATAACAATCGGTCGGCAGCATCTGTAAGGCGGCCAGAATCAACAACGCCATAAACGGGGTGGTTTTCCATACATCGACCATGATCACCGCCAACATGGCCAGATCGGGGTTGGCGGTCCAGGCCAGCGGCGTGGCAATCAAACCGAGACTCAACAACATATGGTTCACAATGCCGAACTGATCGTGCAGCATCCAACCCCACATCTTGGCCGATACGATGGTCGGGATCGCCCAGGGAATCAATACCGCCGCGCGTACCCAAGCACGCCCCGTGAATGAGGCATTAAGCACCAACGCGATAATCAACCCCAGTACGGTTTCCAGCGAGACCGAGATCAGCGCGAAGCGGACCGTATTCCACACTGCGTTCCACCAATCGGGATCGGCCAGCAACCCATACCATTCGCCTTGGTAGTAATCAAGATAATTTTCGAATCCGACAAAACGCGCTGCGCTTAGATTCATTAACTGAGCATCGGTAAAACCGAAACCGATGGTGCGCACCAACGGCCAGCCCGCGACCAGCGCCAAAATAATCAGCATCGGCAGCAAAAACAGCCAAGCGGTTCGGACCCGGCTACTACCCAGGCGGTTAGGTGGCTTTACCATCGCTTGCCCCCGCGACTCAGTCGTTTCAACCGGTTTTCCAACTGATCGATGCTCTCACTTGCGCTGAGTTGGCCGGATAACACGCTGTGCACGGCGTTCCAAAATTCGCTGCTGAGCGGATTGTACTTCGCTCTTGTCACCGTGGACGGGCGCGGTACGGCGTTGACGAAGGTATCGTATAGCTCGCCAAAGAATGGGTTTGCGGTCAGGATTTCAGGATCTTGATACAGTGCTTTGCGGGTAGGATTGAATGATCCTTCGATAGCACGCCGTTTCTGTTCCGCTGCGCCGGTCAGATACAGCACCAAATCAGCAGCGATGGCCGGATGTTTGGAATATTTGGACACTGCTAACTGGCCACCACCCAATGTCGCGGCATGACGGCCCGCATCACCACCTTTGGGTAAGGCCGCGACACCGACTTTGTCTTTAACCGCGCTGTCCTGACTATTCGCCAAGGCCCAAGCGTAAGGCCAGTTACGCATGAACACCGCGTTTCCAGATTGGAACACCCCGCGGGACTCTTCCTCGGCGTAATTCAATACCCCCTCCGGGCTGATGGTCTTCATCCAACCGGCGGCCTGTTCCAGAGCAGCAACTACCTGCGGGTTATTCAAGGTAACCTTGCCCGCAGCGTCGACAAGGGTTCCGCCGTCATGGCTGACCACCCATTCCAAGGCATTACAGGTCAATCCTTCGTAAGCCCGTCCTTGCCATACAAAGCCCCATAGTTTGTCATTGCCGGCAGCCCGTTCTGCGGTTTGAATCCTCAGCGCAGTGGCGCTCAACTGTGCCCAAGTTTCGG
>JAAUQA010000434.1 GCA_012032855.1 Candidatus Competibacteraceae bacterium | reverse complement strand
GAAGGCGATATGGCCGGTGAATTAGGCTTTATCGATGGACTGGAACACAGCGCTGCCTTACGAGCCCTGGGTGACTGTGAAGTGCTCAGCCTGGAACGGGAGAAATTTGAATCCCTTTTGCACACCGATCCCGAGCTAGTTTATAAGGTCATGCGCACCATTGTGCGAGCAGTGCATAGCATTGTGCGTCGCATGAACGCACAGTACGTTGAAATGACCAATTATATTTTTAAGCAGCATGGCCGCTATTGAATTGCTAACTCAGGAACGCCTCAATGACTGAACAAGCTCCCGCAGAATCGGCAACATCAACCGCCGACGAACAAACACGGCTCAGAGAGCAAGCCCGGTCTTTACTAGCACGTCTAGCCGAAACTTATCCAACGGTCTTCTTTGCCCCCAGCGAACGCCGAATACAGCCCCTTAAACGGCGTATTCACAAAGACTTGCTCGGGATCGTCAAAGACTGGGGTTATGATCTGAAAGTGTTGAAATACGCCCTAGGCAGCTATACACGGCAACTGCGATATCAACAGGCATTGCTGAATAACGAGAAACGCATCGACTTACGGGGAGAACTAGGCGAAGTCGTAAGCGAGGCTCACAAGCAACTTGCGCGTGAGAAAGTTCAGACTATCAATGCGAAACGACAGCAACGAAGTGGATCTCGTCCTGGAAAAACCCGCCATCCGGATAAAAAATCAGTCAGCGAGCAAAAAATCGCCGATCTCCAGCAAAAGTTAAGCCGCAAGGCCGCGTTGTAACACGCGTCATACCCACCGCAGCGGATTACTCGCTTTGGTTTAGAAATCGGATTAGATGACGCCGTTCTTTCTTGTTGGGCCGTCGGGCGGGCTGGATCTGTAATTTTTGCTGCTGGGCTTGCACTTCTCGTTGCTGACGGCTTTGCTCGGTTTCCTCGTAAAGAAGAACCGCTTGGCTTGCCGGTCCACGCTGGTTGCTCAGTCCTTGCACTGTCACGATATATTCGTATGGGCCACGGCGGATGTTGAGCACATCCCCCATACGCACGAGGCGGGCCGGTTTAGTGCGTCCCTCATTGACATGCACCTTACCCCCCTGCACAGCCTCAGCGGCCAACGAACGAGTCTTAAAAAAACGCGCCGCCCACAACCATTTATCCAGACGAACAGGCTGATCTTGCACAGCCCCTACCATGCCAAAAGTCTCGTAACCCAGCTCATGTTTAAGAAGAAATCAGCTTTAGCAGCCGGCCGCTAGTTATTCATCAGGTAACACGATATTAAGTTCCAGGATTTCGCATTCTCCATCCCGATCCAGATGAACCTTGACTTGATCCTGTTCAATGGCCACGTATTTGCGCACAACATCTAATAACTCTTTTTTCAACGCGGGTAAATAGTCCGGACTTTTCCGGCGACCGCCGCGCTCATGGGCCACGATGATTTGTAAACGCTCTTTAGCGACAGAGGCCGAGCCTTGGCGGGGAGAACGAAAATAATCGAACAGCCCCATGTCCTCAATTCCCCTTAAATAAACGCTTGAAGAAATTTTTCTTCTCGGGCGTCAGGAAGCGGTGCGGAAGATCTTCGCCCAAGAAACGGCCCACCAAATCCGCATAGGCTTGGCCGGCATCGCTGCTTTCGTCCAAGACGATGGGTACCCCAGCGTTGGACGATTGTAAAACGCTTTGCGAATCCGGGATAACCCCTAACAAAGGGATACTCAAGATTTCGACCACATCGTCGACCGTAAGCATATCACCATGAGTAGCCCGTATTGGTGCATAGCGGCTTAACACCAAATGCTCTTTTACCGGTTCATCGCCCTGTTCGGCCCGCCGAGATTTGCTCGCTAGAATGCCTAGGATACGGTCCGAGTCACGTACCGAGGACACCTCCGGGTTGGTCACTATCAATGCCTCGTCGGCGAAGTACAACGCCATCAGAGCGCCCCGCTCAATGCCTGCCGGGGAATCGCACACAACATACTCGAAATTGTTTTGCTTTAACTCGTCCAGAATACGCTCAACGCCTTCGTGCGACAGGGCTTCTTTGTCACGCGTTTGGGAAGCCGGCAAAACGTAAAGATTCTCGACCCGTTTGTCTTTGATCAGCGCCTGATTTAGATTAGCTTCCCGGTTGATTACATTAACAAAATCGTATACTACGCGACGTTCGCAACCCATGATCAGGTCCAGATTGCGCAGCCCTACGTCAAAGTCGATAACGGCGGTTTTGTAGCCGCGTTGGGCCAAACCGGTGGCAAAGCTGGCGCTGGTAGTCGTTTTTCCGACGCCTCCCTTACCGGATGTGACAACGATGACTCTTGCCAAGCTCTATTCCTCCAAGCATCCCAAGGTAAAGACCCACGTTGTTTATAGTGGGCTGATAATCAAGCGGTCTTCGGACAGATACAGTTGCACAGGTGTGTTGCGATTCTCCGGTTCCAACGCTTCGATAGTTCTATAGCGACCGGCGATCGAGACCAATTCAGCCTCCAGCTTGGAGCAGAAGATCCGCGCCTCGGTATCGCCTTTGACGCCGGCCAATGCGCGTCCACGCAAAGTGCCGTAAACGTGAATATTGCCATCAGCCAACACCTCAGCACCGACGCTGATCGGGCCGAGTAAAATCAAATCGCCGTCTGGCGCATAGATTTGCTGTCCCGAGCGGATCGGTTGATGAATGATTTTATTGTGCTTGGCCGGAGCCGAATTGGCTTTGTCATTTGGTTTAGACGCTAAGCTGCGGTTTTCCGGTAATACCGCAAACCCGGCGCGAACAGCAGCCGTTTGTAACTGGGCAGCACCATTGCGCACACCGACCGGGATCATGCCTTGGCGGCGCAGTAAATTGAACAATTCGCCGAAGTCGATGGTTGCGTCAGAACCCAATGCTTGTAAATCGATGACCACGGGGATGTTGTTGAAAAAGCCGGGTGCTTGGCGAACTTTTTGCGCAAGATGATAAGCAACAGCGTCCCAATCCGTTTTGCGCAAATGCATCACGGTGAGGGTGAATAAACTGCCTTTGAGTTCAAAGGGAGATGAATCTTCAGCCAGGAATCGAGTAATGGATTCAAGCGTCATGATGACCTGTCGGCATGGCCTCCGCGCTCCATAGAGTAATGATTATTTTAACGACGAACTTTATACGCTCTACCTTAGCTCTGCAAGTGGGAGCTTTGACATCGTCCCAGTCCGACATGTTGCGCTGCGATTCTGTTTGGCTATACTGTAGCCAGTATACGAATGCAATCAAAAAGAAGAAATCGTGCGTACGCTTGCTTATTGTTGCTGTCTATTCTTGCTCATCCTGCTCGTGGGCTGTGCATCTACCTCAACTCCTCCCAGGATGGAGGCCGCCATTCCCGCTGGCGGTGTAGAACCTTCCAACGCGGCCCGACAACGCATCGTGAAAATCGCCGAGAGTTTATTAGGCGTCCCCTACAAGTGGGGCGGCACAACCCGGCAAGGTGTGGATTGCAGCGGACTGGTCAATTACGCATATAGCAAAATGGGCATTCCCGTACCCCGCACGGCGCAGGATCTCTATTTCGGCGGACAACCCTTGGATCGAGTCAAACCGGGCGACTTATTATTTTATAAAACATCGCCGGGGCGCATTTCTCATGTGGGTATCTATGTCGGAGGAGGACAGATGATTCACGCCTCTACCAGCAAACGCCGCGTGATCAAAGCTAATATCAACATTCCTTATTGGCGTAAGCGCTGGGTTGGTGGGGCCACTTATCTGGCTTGCGCCGGCCACGGCTGTTAGCCGCCGCTTTTGCCGCTTTAG
>JAAUQA010000433.1 GCA_012032855.1 Candidatus Competibacteraceae bacterium | reverse complement strand
TATCGGGCAGCGCTGCGGGAGATTGACGAAACGCAACTGCCTGAGGGCGATGCCACCATCCGCGTGAGTCATTCAACCCTCAACTACAAGGATGGACTTGCCATCACTGGCAAGGGGCCGGTGGTTCGCAAGTTTCCGATGATACCCGGGGTCGACTTGGTCGGCAGCGTTGAGGAAAGCAGCCACCCCAACTACCAAGTTGGCGACAGCGTGGTGCTTAACGGCTGGGGGGTAGGCGAAGTCCACTGGGGCGGTCTGGCTCAGAAGGCCCGTCTCAAGGGCGAATGGCTGGTGCCACTGCCGCAGCAATTTACGCCGCTACAGGCAATGGCTATCGGCACCGCAGGCTACACCGCAATGTTGTGCGTGCTCGCGCTGGAACATCATGGTGTAACCCCGGATAAAGGCGAAATCGTAGTCACTGGTGCCGCCGGCGGGGTGGGCAGTGTCGCTGTGGCGGTGCTGTCGAAACTGGGCTACACCGTGGTAGGGGTAAGCGGTCGGCCGCAAGAGAGCGACTACATCAAGAGTCTGGGCGCCACCGAGGTGCTCGACCGATCGGCTTTCTCCTCGCCGGGCAAGCCCCTAGCCAAAGAGCGCTGGGCAGGCGCGGTCGATGTGGTCGGCAGTCATACCCTGGCCAATGTGTGTGCAACCACTAGCTACCGTGGGGTGGTGACAGCCTGCGGACTCGCCGGTGGTATGGATTTTCCGGCGACCCGTCGCGCCATTCATCCTGCGTGGCGTGACCCTCGCCGGAATTGACAGCGTCATGTGCCCGCGCCCGGATCGACTCGTTGCCTGGCAACGTCTGGGAACCGATCTGGACGTCTCGAAACTGAGTCTGATCACCAATGAGATCGGCCTTGCCGAAGTCATTCCTACAGCGAGCAAACTAATGGACGGTGAGGTGCGTGGGCGGATCGTAGTGGATGTGAATGCGTGACGACCGAAGTCAGGACCCGCGCTAGCGCGGGTCCCATGAATCAGTCGAGAGTCCGTGACCCGAAAAGTCCGGTGGATTTCCAATCCTTTATACGAAGTATCCAATCAATAGGTGAGATGATGAAAACGTATGCATTGTCTTTAATGATTTTTGCAGCCGGTGGTGCAAGCGCCGCGCCATTACCCAGCTTTTTGGATAGTGACGATATTATTAATGCCGAGTTTACCTGTCTCGGCGAGACTCAGAGCTACTCTCCAGCCGATCAACAGTATGTCGATATCCTCTGGCAGGAGACATTGAGCTACCTGGAAGCCTATGCCAAAGCGCTAACCAATGGTGCCGACAGTCACTGCATCAACTCTGACCAAGCGCTGTATGACTCCACCGACGGTGGCAAGAAGATGTGCATCATGGACCGACGTGATATGAAGATCATGGTGAAGAATATCTACCAAGTGATCAATAATCCTGATAAAGCAAAGCGATGCTTCGGCGCTCGGGAAGATGTGGATTGGATTTATAGCCCGGGAGGTGAACTGGAGAAGAACTCTCCTGTGGCTCAGTGGCTAAAACGTACGACCTTCGAAGCGTTTTTCGATACTAAAGTGACCAATAAAGAGGTCAGAAAGCTGGGCAAACAATTTACGAAAAATTTCCACAAGATGGTTACCGGTGAAGATATCCAGGTTCCTCCAGTCTTCCCTTACGATGTCAGCGCTAATGCGTTGCCTAACCTATGGGCTGCCGCCGGTTGGTTCCCGATGTATGGGGAGGAAAGCGAGCGCAACGAAAAGAACTTCCTGAACATTCGGGGTGGCTACGCTTATGCCGAAGTTTTTGGCCATTGGGGACTGCTGAGAATCGATGAAATCAATGGCGAAAAAGTGGGTGCCGAAGTGGGCATGACTGTGCAATCCGTGGGGACAATTTACCCCTATCATAACCATGCCATTTCCGAGATATACTACAACATGCGGGTACCGGCTTGTGTCAGTCAATTTAAAAACTTTGCAATCAGAGAAGATTCACCGTTAATTAAAACTGTTTCTGAAGACGATAAAGTCCGTCGTGTTCAATTTGATGCCGGCCAATTCAATGAGCATCTCATGTGGCTTGCTTCAACGCCTACTCAGGATCCGTTGATGTATTTCCACCAGAACACGATCCATGCGTTCGACATCGATGATTCATGGTGAAGCCAAACCCGAGGAAAAAGCAATTGTATCGGTTTGGGCACGCAGTAATGCCCACGACAAGCGTAATGATTATGGCACTACGCTGTTATGTGAGTCTGCTAATAATCCAGGCACCCCGGCATTGCGTGGCGAAGTAATCCAGTGCGATTTAACTCAAACCAAGTGGTAAGTTCATGAGCCCGGCAGGTCGGCTGGCTGTGTGAGTCGTAGGCAAAATCGATTTAAGCTGCCCTTGCTTGGGCGGCTTAACAGGGTTAGCGCGTTAGCATGATGCAGTCACTCGAACTCAAGATTCCTCCACCAATCGTTGCGATGATAGTGGCACTTTTTATGTGGGGGGTGTCGGATTTCCCGCCTTCAGTTGCGATGCCGGAGTTGGTGCGTTACACGCTGATCATCGTGCTAGCAGCTACCGGAATGGCGTTTGACTTCTCCGGCTTAATCGCCTTTCGACGTGCCAAGACCACGGTTAACCCGCTGAACCCGCACGCCTCATCGTCGATGGTCAGCTCGGGTATATCATAGAGTGACCCGAAATCCAATGTACGTTGGTCTTTTTTTCTTACTGTGCGCGTGGGCTGTTTATATAAGCTCGCCGTGGGGGTTGCTTGGTCCGGTCGCGTTTGCCGTCTACATTAATCGCTTTCAGATCACGCCAGAGGAGAGGGCATTGGTCAGGCTGTTCGGAGAAGAGTTCTTGTCATATAGGGCGAGAGTTCGCCGATGGTTATGAGGCTAGGACTCTGCATCGTCGTCAACCGGTGTATTGAGCGCTTCGGTAGTCGGGTCGACTAGCTGCTGTTGATCGGCCTCGTTACGTGAACGCTCTGTTTCGAGATCAACCCAGACATACAACGGCATCCCCAGCTCCAGCTCTTCGGCCAGAAAATCCGCATCCCACATCGGAACCCGGACGCAGCCGTGCGAGGCGGGCTTAGGCGGTACACTAGCAGAACCATGCACGGCATAGCCTTCGAAGAAATACCAAGGCCGGTACAGCCTCCCTAAATATGATTCACGCCAACCATCCAAGCGCCGATACAAGGTGTAACTACCCACCGGTGTATCCGCTTGAACCTTATGTCCCCAACGATCTTCATAGGTTTCCCCATTGCCGCTGCTGATCGGCATGATTGCGACAACCTGATCCGCCTTGACCAAATACAACACTTGCTTCTCAAGATCTATTTCCACCCGATTAGGTTGTGCCGGGCGTTCCGGTAACACTGGCCCTTGATAGGCTTGCAAGGCCAACCAATGTTCTTCCCGCCATTGCTTATCAACAGGCAATCCTAGCGCCTTTTGTGCTGCAGTCACTGCAGCTTGGGTTTGTTGGCCGTAAATCCCATCAATTTTTTCCCGATAGAATCCCGCTAACAGCAGCATTTCTTGTAAGCGGACAACAGCTTTACCTGTGTTCCCCGGCTTGAGAGGGTCGGTTGGAAATATGTCCTGAGTAACCGATGTCTCCGACTGGGGTGATGCTTGCTCGGTTGTCTCGGTTGTTATAGCAGGCGAGTGGGCGGTTGGGGGGGATGCGAGTTCAGGTGCTGCAGCAAGTTCCGTCGACTCCGCAATAGGCGCGTCTTCTTCATCGGTATTTGGCGCCAAGAAAGAAAATTGCGGCACGGCACAGCCGCTCACC
>JAAUQA010000432.1 GCA_012032855.1 Candidatus Competibacteraceae bacterium | reverse complement strand
GAGCAATTGATACTGCCCTATCTGGTTGTTTTTTCAATAGATCACACCTCTCAAAGCCCCGGTAGCTCAGTCGGATAGAGCATCCCCCTCCTAAGGGGAAGGTCAGCACGTTCGAATCGTGTTCGGGGCACCAACTCAAGCGCGACGCTTTACCGGCTGGGCAAAGCCACTTGCGGTACTGTGCGGTTCGGCAACTCAACTTTGAAGGTTGCCCCGATGCCAGGTTCACTTTCCACCCAAATGCGTCCGTTGTGATGCTCCATGATGCGTTCACTGATTGCGAGCCCTAAGCCGGTACCCTTGGGCTTACCCGCCATGTGATCGCTGACTTGATGAAACTTTTCAAAGATGAGACCCTGCTGATCGGTGGGAATACCGGGCCCATTATCTTGTACTTCGATGCGGACATGGTCGCGGTCGGCTAGTACGCGGATCACCACCCGACCGCTCTTTTCAGGAGAAAACTTGGCGGCATTGGACAGCAAATTGATCACGACCTGAGTGAGTCGATCATAATCACCCGCTACCATTGATGGTCCCTCAACCAACTCCTCTATCAATTCAATCGATTTTTCGCAGAACAGCTGGCTTGTTGCGTTGATCGCGTCATGGACTAAGCCTTTTAGGTCCACTTGGTTAATATTCCAGTTAATTCGCCCCGAATCCAGCTTGGCTAGGTCGAGTACATCATTGATGAGACGGGTCAGGCGTTCGGTTTCTTTGACCACAATGGCGAGAAATTCGCTGCGTTGAGCGACTTCCATATCCGGATTGGCTAGGAGTATTTCTGAAAACGCGCGGATGGAGGTCAACGGCGTGCGTAATTCGTGCGTCACGGTCGAAATAAATTCGTCTTTGAGTCGGTCAAGTTCCTGTAATTGGGCATTAACTTTACGCAGGGCAGCGGTTGCCGCTTCCAGTTCCTTGGATTTTTGTTCAAGACGACGGCTGTACTCAATGGCTTGGGAGCTTTCATCCAGAATGGTCATCACTTCATCAATGCTGAGCACTTCTCCCATCACCACCGAAGACACCATGACGCGCGCCGAGGCGGAACCAATAGCACCGGCAAGCAACCGTTCCGTGTAGTGAATCAAGCGGGAGTCGGCCTGTAACGCCTGCCCTTTCTGCTTTCGTAAGGCATAGTCGGTAAAGGCTTTGTCGGCTTGTTGCGGGCCAATGAATCGGGCCAATAGATCACGTAGTTCCTGTGCTTCGACCACCCCGCGCCACAACAAAGAATCCCCGTCATGCCGGTCGCGGTCAAAAATACCGACGAATTGACTGGCTTGTACTTGTTCTATGGCATCTTGCCGACCCAATAACGAACCTAACACGATACCGCCGATATTAATCAACATGCTCCAAAAGACGGCGTGGGTGTAGGGGTCCATTCCCTGAATACCGAGCAATTGATAGGGTTTCAATAGGACTATACCGAACAAGCCATGTTCTAAGAACGCGGAGCTGATCCAGCCGGAACGGGCAAAAGCCGGCAACAGCAAAGTGTATGCCCAAATTAGGAAACCTCCCCCTAGTCCGAGCATCACACCTAAGCGATTGGCCCGTTTCCAGTAGATCCCCAGCAAAATCGCCGGGGCGAATTGCGCCGCTGCCGCGAAGGAAACCAGTCCCATAGCGACCAGTGCATAGGACTCGCCGATGAAACGGAAATACAGATAGCCCAGCAAAATCATTAAAGCGATACTGCTACGGCGTATGCCCAGTAACAAACCGCTGAGATTGCTGCGTTTGTTGAGATTTAAAACTTTAATGCGCAGTAATACGGGCATGACCAAGTCATTGCAGATCATGGTCGATAGGGCGACGGTTTCGACGACGATCATGCCGGTAGCCGCCGACAATCCACCTAAAAACACCAATAGGGCGAGCGCCTGCTGTTTGTCGGCCATAGGCAGGGCCAGCACGAAAGTATCCGCATCAACCGCCGCGTTATCGAATAGGAGCAAACCCGCGAAAGCGATAGGCAGCACAAATAAATTGATAATCAGCAGATACAGTGGGAACAACCAAGTGGCTTTGAGGATGTGGGCTTCATTGACATTCTCGACTACCAGCACCTGAAACTGCCGGGGTAAGAACAAAAAAGCCATCATGCACAGGAAGGTCAGCGCTAACCAGTCGAGATAACCGCTGCCCGGAATCGCTTCGAAACTCATCAAGCGCGCCATCTCCGGATGAGCTGCCGCTTGACTGAACAAGTCGCCAAAGCCATTGAACAGACCAAAGGTCACAAAAAAGCCCACGGCCAAAAACGCCAGCAATTTGAGCATTGACTCGAAAGCGATCGCCGCTACCATGCCCTCATGGCGCTCGGTATTGTCGATGTGACGAGTACCGAACAGGATTGCAAAAATGATCAATACCAACGCGACATAAAAACTGTTATCGGCCCATACCGGTTGGGAAACGGAAGCGGCGGGCATGACTACATCGGGGTATTGCAGTAACACCTCTAAACTGATCGCGATAGCTTTTAGTTGGATCGAGATGTAAGGCATGATGCCGAGGACCGCGATAATGGTCACAAGTCCGGCCAATAACCCGCTTTTACCGTAGCGAGAGGCGACGAAGTCGGCGATGGAAGTGATCCGATGAACCTTGGTGATGCGCACAATGCGGCGTAGCACAAACCAAAATAGCAAGGCCACCAAGGTCGGTCCTAAATACACCGGCAAAATCCGATGCCACTGGAGACGGCCCGGCCCACGCTGCCGTAAAACGTCCAGGCGGTGCAATACACGGCGATGGATAAGGTATAAATATAGGGATTGGCGATGATAGAACGGCCGGAGTCGGACCGTTTATCACCGTAGTAGGCAATGGCGAACAGCAGCCCCAGATAAGCCAGGGCGCTGATTAGAATGATCCAGTCTTTAAGCATCCCGGGATTCGGCTTTCTCGTCGCTGTGCAGGTCTTTACGTTCCACGATCAGCGCCATGAGCGCAATGATTGCCAACCATACGAGAAAAATATACAGATAAAGCAATGGAATACCCAAGGGTAGCAGTAAGTGGTCGGCGCTAGAGATCAAGGGGTAATTTAACGCCAGTACGCCGGCAATAAAGAGAACGACGATATTTTCCTGAAAGCGATGTTTCATGAGTAAAGCGGCTCAATGTGACGTTTAGCAGTGCGTTAAAAATGGGCTTGCGCCTTACGGATCTGGACCATCTTTTCCGAAGCGAGCAAGGCTTGACCCAAGGTGTGGATACCTCGTGCTTCTAATAAATCCAAGAGTTTGATGAATATCTCGGCAGTGACCAGGGTATCGCCCATCGCGGTATGCCGTCCGTATACATCAACACCCAGGCGTTCAGCAATGGCATCCAAGGTGTGCTGGCCGGTGTGATCATGAAGAAACCCCGATAATAGCAACGTATCCAAGACGGGATTAGGAAATTGCACGCCGGTACTCTGTTCTTTGAGTCGCAGTAACTTCATGTCGAAGGCGGCATTGTGGGCAACTAAAACCGTATCGTCACCGCCCAAAAAGGCTTTAAATTGCGGCAATATCTGATGGATGTCGGGTTGATCTTTCACATTCTCATCGGTGATGCCGTGAAAGCGGATCGACGCCTTGGGAATGGTTCGGCCCGGATTGACCAGCCGGTCGAATATCTCGCCGGTCAGAATCCGCCGATTGACCACTCGCACGCCGGCAATTTGGATGATTTCATCGCCTTTAGATGGCTCAAGACCGGTGGTTTCCGTGTCGAAAATCACGTAATCCAACTCGGCTAGGTTCTGTTCCGCCAACTCGCCTAAGGCC
>JAAUQA010000056.1 GCA_012032855.1 Candidatus Competibacteraceae bacterium | reverse complement strand
ATGTAGAATGACGGGCTGATCGGGTCCCAACATATCGCCTGCGGCGATGCGAAACGCCATGGCATAACCGATGTTGCCGGCGGCGCCGGTAATAGCCACACGGACGGGTGTTTTCATTGTTTTAGGCTCCTGCTTATAAGGATTGCTTATTGAGCGAATGTCGCTGAAAACCGCCGGCACGCACATCGCGTTTATCGGCGGGACGATAAAAAGCTTTTTATTATTCTAATGCATTTGACCCGTATCAGGGACGGGCGGACTTTAACGCTTACTATATTGCAAGCCGAACGGGAATATTCCAACCCCCAGCACCGGCTTTTTCAGTCGAAAACTGCTAGTTCGCCTAGTGGTTCTGCTAGTATACGACCACTTGATTTCCCCCTGAGCCGGAAAGCTTCGCAGAGTGTATTCGCCCATTCAAAGAACTTGCTGGTATGCCGTGTTTGATTGATATAGAAAAAGCCCTGCTCCCGAACTGCCCGATCATGGACTCGGATGCGTCGTTATTGGCTGGATTGGAACAGATGCGGGCTGCGCAAAGCGATTGTGTGTTGGTGATGGGCGATAAGCAATCAACGGGCATTGTGACAGAGCACGATGCTATCGATTTGTTGATCGCAGGAAAAGCCGTTCGGGAACTCACGCTGAGTGAAGTCATGACCACCGCTCCGGTTCTCCTCCGACGATCCCAGGCCAACGATCCTGCAGCGATCATTCGTTACTTTCAACAGCATCCAATTCATGCCCTGCCGGTAGTGGGCGATGATGATCAGATCATGGGCGTAGTGACTGAACACAGTCTGTTGGCAGCCCTCGCGCCCGACATTCGAGCAGCGTCAACCTTGTCGGACAATCAGGAATTGTTGGCTACGCTCTTTGAAGAATCCACTGATGCGTTGTTCCTGCTTGATCCGGAAACGCTGCTGACCGTGGATTGCAATCAACGCGCCGTGGAATTATTCGAAGCAAGCGACAAAAAGGATTTGATCGGTATTGCAGGGCATACGCTGCAACATCAAACCTGTAGCCAGGAAGGGCTGAACGCTTTTGCCGCTGCATTACGCACCAATGGTATTTGGAATACCGAGGCGGAATACACCACCCGCCGAGGTAAGGTCTTTTTGGCGCATATCGCCGCGAAATCCATACGTCACGGGGACAGTACGATATACGTGGTGCGACTTGCGGATCTCAGTGTACGCAAAGCCGCTGAACAAGCGCTACAGCAGAGCCAAGAACGCCTTGATCTGATTCTAAAATTTGGCCGAATTGGTACCTGGGACTGGCATGTCGCAGCTGATCGATTGATCTGGAACGAAACCCACTTCCATCTTTTAGGTTACGCTCCCGGCGAGGTGATACCCACTTATCAGCTCTGGCGCAATAGAGTTCATCCGGATGATGTTGAGCGGACCGAAGCAATGCTGAACCAAGCGTTGGCAACGCAAACCCCCTTTACAGTGGAATACCGTATTCTCCCTACTAATAATAAGCCGTTGCGTTGGGTGTACAGCGAAGGCCACGGCATTTTTGACGAAGCAGGCCAAGTCACCCGTGTGATCGGTCTAATCGTGGACATTACCGAGCGCAGGCAAGCGGAAACAGCCTCGCGTCGCAGCCAGGAACGATTGCAAAGCATTACCGACTCACTGCCGGTGTGCATCTCTCTGGTGGATACCGACTACCGTTACCGGTTTGTCAACCACACCTACGAAGAATGGTTTAGCCGCCCTATAACCGAGATTCAAAGTAAAACAGTTAGAGAATTACACGGAGAAGACTTTTTTCAGGCCGTTAAAGGCTATTTGGATCGGGGGCTGGCGGGAGAATCGGTCAGTTATGAAGTGGCAAGACCGTCTACCGATCAACCCAGTCGTTACTTGTCAACGACAGTCATTCCGGCCTGGGAAGGCCATACTCGGCCCATCGGAGTTTATGTGCTGACGGTTGACCAGACTGAGCGAAAAAGAGCCGAACTCGCCTTACAGGAAAGCGAAGCCGGTCTCCGGCAGGCCCAGCAGATTGCTCACCTCGGTAACTGGGAGCTGGATGCCACCACCCAACGCATTACTTGGTCGGATGAGTTGTTTCGGATGTTCGGGTTCGATCCAACCGGCCCTGAACCTGCTTACGCTGAGCTGCTAAATTATATTCATCCCGATGATCAAGCGCAGCTGCAACATTGCATTGATGAGGCTATCGCTCAGGGCAACCCGTACCAAATCGATCTGAGAATTTTGCGCACCGACGGCTCATTCGGCTTTATGGAAGTCCGTGGCCAAGCCGCATACGATCAGCACGGCGCAATTACCCGGCTTGTGGGTACGGCGCTGGACATCACCGAGCGTAAACGCGCCGAAAAAGATCTCCGGCGCATTCGGCAGTTTTTAGATTCGATTATTGAAAATCTACCCGCGATGGTGTTCGTGAAAGAGGCTCAAACCCTGCGTTTTATTCGGTTCAACAAAGCCGGTGAGGTCTTATTGGGGATCAGCCGGGAGGAACTCCTGGGTAAAAACGATTATGATTTTTTCCCCAAGCATGAAGCGGATTTCTTTATCGCCAGAGATCAAGAGGTATTAACCAGCGGCCAAATGTTGGACATCCCGGAAGAACCGATCCAGACTCGTAACCAAGGGACACGGCTGCTGCACACCAAAAAAATTCCTCTCCTGGACGAGGCCGGTAACCCGCAGTATTTGTTGGGCATTTCAGAGGACATTACCGAACATAAACAAACTGAGATGGCCTTGCAGCAAGCGAGCGCCGGGATGCAGGCCATTTTCGACGCCTTTCCCGATATTTTCTTCAGAATGGATAACCAGGGCGCTATCCTCGACTATAGAACCGGTCTTAACCATGCCGACGAGTTGTATGTGCCGCCAGACATGTTTATGGGCAAGCAAATGCATGAGTTATTGCCAGAGCCCACCGCACAAAACATCCACTCCGCAATCCAGCAAGCGCTGCAAACCCGTGAGATCATCAGCCTGGAATACAGTCTGCCTATGCTCCACGGCGAACAATACTACGAAGCAAGGTTGGTGCCTTTAGACGATCAAGTCATCGCGACGGTTAGAAACATCAGTGGGCGCAAGCAAACTGAAGCCGAACTGTATCACGCAAAGGAAGCAGCAGAAGCCGCTAGTCGGGCCAAAAAGCGAATTTCTGGCGACGATGAGCCACGAAATCCGCACCCCGATGAATGCGGTTATCGGCATGACCAGCCTCTTGTTTGATACGCCCTTGACCGCTCAACAACAGCAATGGATCAACACCATTCGACAGGGCGGGGAAGCGTTATTGGCGATCATTAATGACATTCTGGACTTTTCCCGTATTGAATCCGGTCAACTGGAGCTTGAAGCGCAGCCGTTTTCCGTGCGTGAATGTGTCAGGGATGTCGTTGATTTGCTCCACAATCGCGCCGCCGAGAAAAACCTGCAACTGGAGAGCCGGTTAGATGAAACGGTGCCGGCGATGATTGTGGGTGATGTCAGCCGTTTGCGGCAAATCCTGGTGAATCTGGTGGGCAACGCCATCAAATTCACTAAGGTCGGCAAGATCGTGATCGTTATCAACGCCGCTGCGTTTAACCCTCAGACGCGCACTCAATCGATTGAATTTGCCGTAGAGGATAGTGGCATTGGCATTCCCGAGGAACGACTGGATCGCTTGTTTCAACCCTTCAGCCAGATCGATAGCTCAATCACTCGTCACTACGGCGGCACGGGTTTGGGCTTGGCAATCAGTCAGCGTTTATGCGAAATGATGGGCGGGCGGATCAGCGTCACCAGCGTAGTCGGCAAGGGTTCGCGTTTTAGTTTCACTCTGCGTATTTCCATTGCCGACCCACTCATTCCTCCGTCCCGAGAGGTCGGGCAAGATGTGCAGCCGTCTTGGGATAGTGCGTTTGCCCAACAGTACCCGTTGCGCATTTTGATTGCCGAAGATAATCCCATCAACCAGCAGGTCATTCAGATGATGCTGCAACGGTTAGGCTACAGTCCGGATATGGTTAGTGATGGACAGGAAACCATTGATGCATGCCAAAGGCGCAGCTACGACATGGTACTGATGGATGTGCAAATGCCGAACATGGATGGCCTGAACGCAACTCGGCATCTTCGCGCTGATTCTGAAAGGCAACCTTGGATCATCGGCCTGAGCGCCAATGCTTTTGAGCGGGATCGGGCGGTGGCTTTGGCGGCAGGGATGAACGACTATCTTGCCAAGCCACTCAGTATAGAACAACTCGTTGAGGCGTTGCGGCGAATGCCGTAATGCAGCTTGAGGTAAAAACTGATCGACGCCTCACGGGTGTGCAAGACGCCGATCCGAATGTTGTTATCCTTTGGCGTGATCATCGCCATGGCCGAGTCAATCAAGCCGGCGACTTGGGTTCGCTGCACCGATCCAGCAGATACACGATAGAACGGTAGTAACGACCGCTGTGTAAGGACAAACCGATTTCGCAGGTGCGACTGGTCGAGTAACCGGATTTGCAAGCTGCCGGTAGTGCTCCTTTCAGATCACGCAAGGCGCTAGCGTTTAATTCGGGATAGGTAAACCCTCGATCTCCCGACCAGCCACAGCAGGTGACCGTATCCGGCACGACCACCTGTTCCGCGCATCGCTCGGCGATAGCCTTAAGCTTATTTTGTAAGCCCATTTTGATGGTGCTGCAGGTGGAGTGGATGGCCACGGTTTCCGGCACCGGGTGAATGGTCAAATGATCCAGCACATAATCGTGCAGGAACTCGGCGATATCATAGATCTTGAGTTTGCCCTGTTGATCACGTTTGGTGCGGAAGGCGCACGGGCTGGTGTCAAAGACGATGGGGTCTTGGCCATCGCGACTGGCTTCGAGCAACGCCTGTTCGAGTTCTTTGTGTTTGCCATAGGCCTGCTCCGGCAAACCTTTGCTCTCGAACGGTTGACCACAGCACAGCGCCGCACCGTTGGGCGGGTAAACAACATCAAAACCGGCCTTTCTTAGCAGAGCCTCGGTTTTGGTCGATAATGAATCCTGTTCCGAATCGCCTTTAGCTGGCCCCATGGTGCGACTGGCGCAGCTGGGGAAATAGACCACCCGTCTTGCACCTGAGTGGCTGAGGTGGCCATTGCCTTTAGGTGGCTTGGCTGCGGTCGGCATGTACGGATTCCACAACGGGATTCGGTTGCCGGACAGTTTGCGGGTGCCTGCCGTGAGTCCTTGCATTGCCTTGGTGCCCAACACCGAGTGCGCCGCATTGGCCGTGGCCAATGAGAAGCGGGTTGCCGTAGTTACTCCGCCGAAATGGCCGGCGACCCATGACGATACTGTGCTGCCGGTCTGTCCCCAACGTTTGCCACGTAGCTTTTTCATCATCTTGCCAGTGTCGATGCCGACCGGACAAGCGAGCGAACACAAGCTGTCTACCGCGCAGGTATCAATACCTTGGTATTCGTAAAGCTCGCGAATGGCTTGTTGGTTTTGCGCCTCTCCAGCGACTGTTTCCAAACGCGCCAATTCCCGCAGACCGGCGATGCGCTGGCGCGGCGATAGGGTCAAAGCATGGGAAGGGCAATTCGGTTCGCAGAACCCGCATTCCATACACAGATCGACCAACGGATCGACAGCCGCCATAGCCTTGAAGTTTTTGGTATGCACCTGTGGATCATCGTTGAGCAGCACGCCCGGATTAAGCAGGTTGGATGGATCAAATAGGGCCTTGATGTCGCGCATCAATTGATAGGCTTGTTCACCCCACTCCATTTCCACAAACGGAGCCATATTGCGGCCAGTGCCATGCTCGGCTTTTAACGACCCGTCATATTTTTTGACCACCAGCTCACAGACGTCATCGATAAAGTCACTATACCGCTGAACTTCCGCTGCATTACCGAAATTAGGAGCGATCACGAAATGCAGATTGCCTTCCAGTGCGTGGCCGAAAATGATGGAACCGTCGTAGCCATGCTTGGCGAACATTCCCTGTAAATCCAGGGTTGCATCGGCCAGTTTGGGTACCTCAAAGGCAACGTCTTCGATAATCACCGTGGTGCCAACATCACGCACCGATGCGGCGGACGGGAATAACCCGGCTCGAATCGCCCACAGTTTGGAAAACTCTTCCGGTTTGTCGGTGAAGGTGATCGGCTCCAAGGTCGGCTTCTCGGTCAAAGACCGTTGGATGGTTGCGATTTGCGCATTCAGTTCGGCGTCGTCCATGGCGCGGGTTTCCACTAGTAACGCGGCGGCTTCAGGCGGTAAGGTTTTCAAGGAGGCCGGCACGCCCGCTTTGTTCTCAACCGAGCGTAGTGCGATCCGATCCATCAGTTCCACTGCTGCGACCGGCTGTTTTTTTAGGATGGCTACCGCCTCGCAAGCCGTTCTGATGTCTGGAAAAGCATCAAGGCAGTGGCTTTATGGGTATGCTCGGGAACCGTGTGATAGGTGATTTCAGCCATGAAGCCCAGTGTGCCTTCGGAGCCGATCATCAAATGCTGTAGGATCTCGAAGGGGTCTTCGTAGTCAACCAGGGCGTTCAGGCTGTACCCGCAGGTATTTTTGATTTTGAACTTGCGTCGAATGCGTTCAGCCAGTGCTTCGTCTTCACGGGTCCGTTTGGCTAGCTCTTCTAATCTGTTGAGCAATTGCCCGTGACTTTGCACAAAGCATTGGCGGCTGGCGTCATCGCCGGTATCCAGCACGGTCCCGTCCGCCAGCATCAGGCGCATGCTTTTCAATGTTTTATAGCTGTTTTGGGCCGTACCGCAACACATGCCGCTGGCGTTGTTAGCGGCGATACCGCCGATCTGACACGCGTTGATAGACGCAGGATCAGGACCGATCTTTTTTTATGGGGTGCGAGATAACGATTCGCATGACCACCGATAACAGCCGGCTGCAAAGTGATCGATGCGGCATCCTCGCTGATACGCCAACCCCGCCAGTCATCGCCGATCATCAACAGGACTGAATCGGTGATGGCTTGCCCCGACAGGCTGGTTCCGGCGCCACGGAAAGTGATCGGCGTACCGTGGTTATGCGCCAGCTTTAAAATGCGGCTCATTTCCTCCTCATTCCCCACCTGTACCACCAACTGGGGAACTAGCCGATACATACTGGCGTCGGTTCCATAGGCCAAGGTCCGCAAGGGATCGCGGATTAGCCGCTCCTCCGGAATGAAGGCGCGCAAATCGTTATACAAGTTTTCATAGGAAGCCTGGGGTAGCATGTGAATTATCCTCGCTTGGCGTGTAGTGCGGTATTGTTCTATTTGACAGCGGCGTTGTTCCGGTGAAGGGATCGATCAGGGACGGTCACAGCGCTTCTCGAAGCCGCGGTAAAAAAAACAGACCAATTGAAACCCTCAGTTTGTCTAGGAAAAGTTACCTGTTTTGTCAAGTTAAGTAATCATTACTTGCTCTTGACAGGAGCTTAGGGTTCTGACTATAAATAGCCGGTCTGTTGGTCAGACCAGGTTGCCAATAACAGCCTAATCACCATTCTGTCCTTTGCGAGCAAGCATTCCCTATCGCGGGATCCAAGCATTGATGAGAAAGAACACATCATGATCGACCCTCAGCCGCTGATGGCGTTCGGGAAAGAACCGGAATCTCCGCCTATGGGATTCGGTTGTCACAGCCCTGAAGTAACGCCTGAGACCTTGCAACAGCAAAACGCCGCGTACTGCGATACCGGCGGTGTCAGTATCAACAACCGGGCGGCGGGTTTCCAGTCGGCCTTTCTTGATCAAGCAACGGGTTGCGCCTACCCGTCTTGTTATGCAAACGGGCAGCTGGCTCCAATGCATTTATTGGACGGTCTTCCCGATGAGTTGGTTCTGCAAAGAAATGCGGCGGGTCGTACTGTCGCTGTCAAACAAACCGTTGTTGCCGGTTTTTTGCTTGCAGGGATTTTTTATACCCGGGAGCAGGCTGCGCAGCTTGTGGCAAGCTGTTAAGTCGGAATAGCCACAAGCAAAGCCCTCCCTGGCAGTATTCGTTTCAACCCCGCACACGGTACGGAATCTGCCGGTCAGAATAGAACTAAGCCAATTTTGCAGCCAAGCTGATTGTCGTTCCAGCGAGCGCCCTAGATACCGGGCAGCCCTCTTTGGCAGCCTGCGCTTGCGCCTGAAAGGTTGCCTCATCAATATCGGGTATCTCAGCCTCACAGTCTAATTCGATACGCGTGATGGCGAATCCGCCGTCTACTTGTTCCAAATGAACCTTGGCCGTGGTGTCAATACGGGTTGGGGTAAAGCCAGCGTTACCCAGGAACAAAGAAAACGCCATAGAGAAACAACCCGCATGAGCAGCGGCAATCAGTTCCTCCGGGTTGGTGCCTTGGCCGCTTTCGAAACGGGACGGAAACGAGTAAGGTCCTTCATAAGCGCCGCTGCCCAGGCGCATAACGCCCTGGCCCCGTTGTAAATTACCTTGCCACTGGGCGGAAGATGCTCGAACAGGCATGGTGTGACTCCTTCGCTGTCAGACTGGTGGGTGGCGGTTTCGGCCCCACTCTCAGCGATGGCCCGACGTAAGAGCGGTTACATTTCTTCGGGGACCATCTTAATGGCGCCGCAGGGGCATTCCGTTTCACACAGCGAACAGCCCTTGCAGTAATCGTATTTAAACTCGAAACCCTTGCCGGCTCCCAGCTTGGTAATCGCATTGTCCGGACAGACGCCATAGCAGTTGTCGCACTCAAAGCAATTACCGCAGGACATGCACCGACGGGCCTCGTAAGCAGCGCTTTCCTCGTCCAGGTTACCAACGATCTCCGCAAAGCCGCTGGCACGCCGAACGGCGTCCAGACGGGGACGGTGTGACCGAGGCGCATCGGAGTAGTACCACGTTTCCATGAGATCGATTGAGGCCAACTCATCCTTTCTGGCAGGCACATATTTAGTACCTTTCAGATAGGCATCAATATTGCGCGCGGCTTTCTTGCCGTGCCCGATAGAGGTGGTGATGGTCCGAATAGAAGGCACCATGTCACCGCCGGCGAAGACGCCTTCAGCGCCTGTGCGCATGGCCTCGTCCACTTGAATGACGCCGTCTTTGACTTCTAGGCCGGGGAGCTTGGTCAGGAAATTCTCCTCGACGCTTTGGCCGACCGCTTGCACGACGACATCGGCTTCCAGGGTCTCAAATTCACCAGTGGGCCGAGGCCAACGCTCGTTAGTCGGTTCCATGATTTCCAGTGTCACCTCTACCTGCCGCTACCTGCTAATGGAGCGCAGGTTGATCAGTTCGACTCCTTCTTCCAGTGCTTCATGCACCTCGAATTTATGCGCCGGCATATGTTCACGGGATTCGAATACGACGACCGTGACCTTACGCGCTCCGTAGCGGACCGCGGTGCGGGCTACGTCCATGGCGGTATTGCCGCCGCCATAGACGACCACTCGGCCATGCAACTTGGTGGGATTGTCCAGCTCGGCATCGCGTAACACTTCCAGCGCATCCAGCACCGGTGGGGTGTTCGCTTCGGTTGGAATATCCACTCGCCGTGGCAGTTGGGCACCGACCGCTAAAATACTGCATCGAAATTGCCTTCCTTTTTGGCCGCTGGGATATCGTCAACCCGGGTGTTACATTGAATCTCCACCCCCATTTCTTCCAAGCGGGCGATCTCAGCGGTGAGCTTTTCCCTCGGCATGCGGTATTTAGGAATGCCATAGCGGATCATGCCACCCGGTCGGGCTGAGGCTTCCAATACTTTGACCTCATGACCCAAGCGGCGCAGGTGATAGGCGCAGGCCAATCCACCGGGGCCGGCACCGATCACCATAACCTTTTTACCGGTCGGTTTGCCCGGATCCATCTTCCATTCGTAGGTTAGAGCCTGATCGCCGAGAAATCGCTCTACGGAGTTAATGCCTACCGATTCGTCGAGATGCTGACGGTTGCAGGAGCTCTCGCAAGGATGGTAACAGGCGCGTCCCATCACGGCGGGAAACGGATTATCGTCCATGATCTGTCGCCAAGCGTCCTCGTACTTGCCTTCTTCGGTCAACGCCAACCAAGCTTGGATATTTTCCCCGGCGGGGCATGCGTTGTTACAGGGGGGTTGGCGGCGGACATAGACCGGCCGTTCAGTGCGCCAAGAGCCCGTGTGGTTAATTAGGCTGGTCGATGGATCGAGAGTGACAGCAAAGGGTTTCTGCTGCTGCATGGTGCCTCCTTATTAAATCAGGCCGTATTTGCGGATATTCTTGTCAGCAGCAGCTTGGATCTGCTCCAGCTGCCATTCATTACCGGGTTTCAGCACGTGCGCAAAGCGCCGTTGCAGTTTCAGGTAATCCTCTATAGGTCGCCGATGGCGGATTTTGGTCACGCCCGTTACTTCGCCGTATTCGGCTTCAAACAGCGGGTAAACCCCGGTTTCCACTGCCAGGCGTGCGATCTTCAGTGTGTCGCCGGGCTTCGAACCCCAGCCTAATGGGCAAGTGACGAACACTTCAATATAACGTGCGCCGTGATACTCCATCGACTTGGTGACCTTGTACTCCAGGTCGTGAAGGTCATGAATGGATGCAGTGGCAACGTAGGGAATGTTGTGCGCCATGGCAATGCCCGGCACGAACTTGCCGGTGCCGAAGGGATTACCTGGTTTCTCGCCGACCGGCATGGTGGTTGCGGTACGGGCAGCCCCAGGGGTTTGGCTGGAACGCTGTACACCGGTGTTCATATACGCCTGATTGTTATAGCAGATGTACAACACATCGTCGTTGCGTTCAAACATACCTGACAAGCAGCCAAAGCCGATGTCCGTGGTACCGCCGTCGCCGCCCTGGGCCAACACCCGAATATCAGTGCGTCCTTGAGCTCTCAACGCGGCGGCGACGCCGGAGGCTACTGCTGCCGCATTGCCGAATAGAGAGTGCACCCAAGGCAACTGCCAAGCGGTTTCGGGATAAGGCGTGGTGAAGACTTCCAAACAACCGGTCGCATTAGCAGCGATCAGCTTATTATTGGCGGCCCGCATGGCAGCGTCTACCGCATAGCGGGCGCCGAGTGCTTCTCCGCAACCCTGACAGGCACGGTGGCCGGAGGTGATGGCGTTAGCGCGTTCACCGGTGGCTTGGACGGTGCGCAGTGACTCGTCCAACAAACGGTTGGCCGACGGTGAACGTGCCGGGTCTGGTAAAACTTGACTCTCTGAAGACTTTCGCGAACTTCTGACATAGTGAGCTGCTCCTAGGCGGTTTTTGCGGCACGAACGCCGATGTCGCGCAAAATGTTTTCTGCGGCCGCCCGGAACCGGTTTGGGCGCGTTCCCGATCAATCTGACGTTTGACGACATCAAGGTTCAGATCAAGGTAATGAGTTTCTTCCAGCTGATCATTAACACCCGCCTCGAACAGCTTGCGTAGCGAAGGCCGCACGATGGGCCGTCCACCTAAGCCGCCGATGACCGAATAGACCGGAATCGGATTGCCGCGCAAAGCCCAGCGCACATTACTGGAAAGAATGCCACCCAAACCGACCGCCAATGCTTTTTCAAACACGATGACCCGTTTGGCGTTTTTGCAACATTGCGCTTAATTCATCCTTGGGGAAAGGCCGGAAAGAACG
>JAAUQA010000431.1 GCA_012032855.1 Candidatus Competibacteraceae bacterium | reverse complement strand
CGGGTTTACAACGGCGCGAATATGCCGCCTTACGATCTGCCCAACAATATGACCATGTCCACCCTCAAGAGCTTGTCCAGCAAAGGGGGCGGAGGGTTCAACGAGTTACGCTTCGAGGACAAAAAAGGCTCGGAACAGATTTTCGTCCACGCCGAACGCAATGAGGACATTCGGGTTAAAAACGACGCTTTCGAGTGGATTGGTAGCGAACGGCATTTAATCGTCAAGAAAAAACAGTTCGAGCAGGTCGAGGGAGAAAAGCATCTAATCGTCAAGGCTGGCGAGGGCGGCAGCGGCGATCAATTCGAAAAGGTGGAAGGCGATAAGCACCAGAAGGTGATAGGCGATCACAATCAAAAAGTGAACGGTACCCTGTCGATGCACGCAGACATGGATATTCAGGAAAAGCAGGGATGAATTATGCGTTGGACGCCGGCATGGAGATTCACTTGAATGCTGGCATGACCGCCGTCGTCGAAGCCGGCACCAGTCTGACCTTGAAAGTGGGTAGCAACTTCATCAACATCAATCCGGGTGGTGTGTTTATCTCCGGCACTATGGTCATGCTTAATAGCGGCGGAGCAGCAGGTTCCGGTTCCGGTTGCTCACCGGGCGCGCCGACCGACCCGACCGCCGCTCAAGAAGCCGCTACCGATCAGCCCGGCCAAGTAACGCAAGCGCAGTCCACACCGATTCAACAACAACCTCAGTCATTGGATTCGGTATCAGTCAGTGGGTTGCAAACCGTACAGGCCAAAGCATTGTCGACTGCCGCGCAGTCCGGTACACCCTTCTGCGAAATCTGCGAAGCGGCAAAAGGATGATCCTCATAGTGGCACAGATAAGGAGCTATGCTCATGGCGGATAAAATCGCTTCTGCTGGATTGATTCAACAGTTGACCGCTGTGCCGGATGCAACTGTATACGTGGTGCTGGATGGCGCGTCGGCTCCCGATCTACCGCAGACGCTGGCCCGTTTAGGTGTTGAATCCGTGTGTTTGTATCGAGGCGAATTGGAACCGGATGTTGCGCAAATGGCACCCTATCTCGCGGTATTCAAACCGGATACGCCGTTCGCGGAATGGGTGTTGAAAGAGGGGTGGGGCAAGCATTGGGGTATTTTTTGCCATCAGCAATGCGAATTTTCGCGCGATGCGCAAGCACTTTCGGACTTTTCTGAAAGTGTACGGCCCTGACCTTAAGCCACTGTATTTTCGCTATTACGATCCCCGCGTGCTGCGCACCTATCTGCCGACCTGCAACGCAAAAGAGCTGCGCACAGTTTTCGGTCCGGTCATCCGCTATATCGTTGAAGACGAAGATCCGGTCGCTTTATTGAAGTTCCAGCCGGACGGGGAACAGGTCAAACGAGACCAAACTGTGCTGGTCTAGCCATTGTCGTTGAACGTTTCAAAGTGAGAGTATCATGCCTGGAAAACCTGCCGCCCGTGTTACCGATAATGTTGTCCACCCGCTTCCACCGGTACTTGGTCCCGGCCCTGGTAGTCTTAATGTCATCATCGGTTTTATGCCGGCATGGCGGGGCGTTAATCCTGCAGCAGCGGCTGCGTTGCAGACCGCTAAAGCGGCGTCCGATGTGCGGATCAAGGCCGCCGAGGCAGCCACCTTGGCCGCTGCGGGAACGCCTGGCGCGCCAGCGGCAAAAGTCGCTGAGGAGACCCTCAAGGGGGCAGAGGCTGCTGCGATGGGCGGCATGATTACCAGCATGGCGGCAGGCGCCGATATCCATATATGCGCCACGCCCTTACCGATCCCGCCCCACGGCCCCGGCGTGGTAATCGACGGCAGTATGACAGTCATCATTAATAATCTGCCTGCCTGCCGGATGGGGGATACCATTTTGGAAGCCATTGGTCCTCCCAACAAGATCGCCAAAGGGCAGATGAATGTACTGATTGGCTGAAATAGTTACAGGTTACTCATCATGTTGGTCATTCGGAAAACCCAGATGGCAGCCTTCGAGCAGGGCGCTATTCGCAACCTCGAAACCCGGTTGCTGGAACATCTTCAGGAATTTTTCCCCAAGCAGTGTCAGATCCTTGGCGACGAACAAGTGCGTAAAGTCATTCGCCTCGGGCTTGAGCGTGTCGAACAATATGCGTTGGTTTCGGAGCGCGACATTCATCTATACGTCGGATTGATGTTCATGCTGGGCAGCTATTTTGATGTCGATATGCAGTTGCCTTGGGCGACGAAGATATTTGCCGATCAATCCATGACTAATCCCAATCCACCCATTGATCGGGTTTATGACACGGCGATGCGTTATCTGGATCGGGTGGCGGGCAAAAACAACGAGCATCTCGAACAAGCGTTAAATAAAGCAGGGAATTTGCCGGTTACTGAATTGGTTCGCACCGAAAATGATAAGCAGCAGAAAAAAAGTTTTGGAGAACATCTGTTAATGGTGCTGGATAGCCTCTGGCCGGAGAAGTATGAAGCGCTCGGGGAAGAAACTATGCGTCGTTTAGTGCAATACGGTTACCAGGCCGGGCGGGTTATAACTACAAAGTGAGCAGGGTGCAGCGGTCTATATCGCGCTGATGTTTATGTTGGGCAGTGGTTTTGATAACGATCCCCAATATCCCTGGGCGAAGGCTGTATTGAAGGATATTGTCCGCCAGGATGGGGTGAACAAGGGAGAATTGCTCTATGAAAGCGCCAAGACGCACCTTGATAAGTGGCTGGCATGAACCGTAAGCAGGGTTGAACCACTATGTGTATACCAGGCTGTAATCCAAGAGAGAAACAAGGCGAAGACGCTAAAGCGAAATCCGATCAGGGTAAGGGCAACACAACGCAACCCTGCCCATTGACCAGCAAGCAATACAAGACTAAACCCACGTTGGATGATCTGCTTAAAGACCCGCTCGTAGACGCGGAGCTCAAAAAAGCTTGGAAAGAATCGAATCCAAACGCCCCTGAAGTCAAAAAAGGTCAGCCCGGTAGCAAGAAAAAGGAGCAAGGCGGTGGGATATACTGGAACAAGACATCCGGCGAACTGACAGTGGTTCGTACACCAGCCGGCACTCGGGACGGCACCTCAGGTGCACCGGCCAGCATCGGCGGAGACTGGGAAAAGGTCGGCGAGTTTCATACTCATCCCAATACCTCTGCTGAAGGCTATAGCGCTGATCCCAGCCCGGCGGATCGTAATTATGTCAAAAACGGTTCCAAAGTCCCTGAAATCATCGAAACTCATGAGGGTAGAAAATCGATTCCCTATCCTTAATTAATTATCCCGTATTGGAATTAATATCATGTCAGACGAAGCAGATATTCCCGCAGAACAGGCGGACCTATCCCCTGACGAAAAGGCGCAGAACATCGCTCATGAATACGTCAAGAACACTAAGCAATGGTCAACTGATGAGTATGACTTAGACATACTCAAGCGTGATGACATTATTGTCATAGACGCTGTGCATAGGGATGATCTTAAAGGCAGCAAATCTCCCAACAAGTCGGTACAACTGCAAATCGACTTGAGTGTCGGCCAAGTAATCAGAGAACTCGCCTATCAATAAGCGATGGTGCTCCGTGTTCGTTCGGCGCTACGTCAAGATGCCGCTGCGCTAGCTTCATGTCTTAGACAAGCTGATCTGCGTGAGATCATGGCAGCGACCACCGAGCAACCGCTGCTAATCCTTGAGCATGGTATCGCGTGGTCAGCACCCTGTTTAGCAGTTACTGATGAGTTCGACCTGCCGGTAGCGCTGTTCGGGGTGGTGCCGGATCCAGTCGACTCCGGCGTAGGCCGGATCTGGCTGTTGGCTGCGGAAACCTTAGTC
>JAAUQA010000430.1 GCA_012032855.1 Candidatus Competibacteraceae bacterium | reverse complement strand
GCTCAGACGAATCGGCGCCCTTGATCTCTTCGACCACGGCAAGGTCGAAAGCCGCCAGCAGCTTCTCGATGCGATCCTTGAATGCCAGCTCGGCGCGGACGGTGATGATCTTGTGCTCATCGATGAAGACGTAGATGAAGGGATCGACGCTCATGGCGCCGTAATCACCCCAACGGTCGGTAAACGTTTGCGACCCGGTACCGGCAATCAGGGTGGTTTCGCCTTGCGACATCGTACCCAACGCATCGCCCGCCAATCGTCCCGTATAGCGAATGGAAGGGAACACTGCGGAACTGGAGGCGCTATATCCCAATGCGATATTACCGGCTTGATCCATAGCAATGCTGCCCAGCCAACGATTCACCGAGTCGGGCGCATAGGTGCCTTCCTGAAATAGCGTCCAATTACCGGCGCCGGATTTACGCAACTCGAACCAACGAATACCGCCTTGATCGGTTCCGGTTACGTCGGTCACGAAATTACCCACCAGCGTTTCATGGCTACCGAAATTACGGTATTGCAACCGCCACATGATGACTTCACGCAGCGGATCAAGGGTTTGCATGGTGCCAGGTTGGGCAAAACAAAAGAAAGATGTCAACCCGCATAAATCGGAATCGAACTCGCTGACCTGAATATTAAAAGGCCCGGTAAACATGGAATTGGCCGGTGTATTCCAATCGACCTTGAAGGACCAGAGTTCCAGAATATCCTGTGCATTGGGCGCATCGCCATTCGCTTCGGTATCCCGGTGCCGCATGAAGTAATTAGGCGAACCCGTTGGAGGCGCTGTAGCGCCGTCCAGATCGCCGGGAATAAACGCTTGAAATCCGAAGGCTGGCAAATTGGGAGCCGTGAAACGCTGTGAGGTCGCAGCAGTACCATTCAGCATCTTAGCCCGGTCAAGCGCATAAACGGCGGGGCCGGTAGCCTCATTAGTCGATACGTAATACCCATCCGGCCAGACGGCGTATTTGGGGTAATCGGGAAAATTCGGGGTCGGGAAATCGTAAAGCCACCAACCCCCTGTGACCGGATTAGGCGTCTTGGAGATGTACACGCAGAGGTGATTGCCGACATCGGCAAATTCGCTCATCAGCCAGCGGTTAGCTAGGGAGTCATATAACACGATAGGATCGCCGCTACCCGTGGCGCACATACCGCCTGCAGTCCACAGCGAGTCGAGTTCCGCAGGTCCGGCCTGCAGCGCTCCGCTTTTGTTGTAAATCCTGAAGCGGCTGCCGCCGGGATCGTTGACCATCTGAATATAGTGGCTGGGACCGACTTCCCCTACCGTGTCTGGTGGCACCACCCCAGTGAACGGCTGCCCTTCGAAATTCAGCATGGGCGTGGTGAAGACTTTGGTGGCGGTGCCTGGCGCTTTGTCCTGGACATCTAAAAGCGGATCAAGTGTTCCAGGAGGTGGAGGCACAACGTCACCACTCCTATCTCGCGGATAAGTTTGCCGAGGAATCTCAATAATAGGATCGCCCGGTTGCCAGATAGGGGCTTTGGGAAGATTGCGCAAATCGCCATCGAAAGAACCCGGCACCACCGGATCGCTTTGTTCGGCGCCCTGAATCACCATAGGCGGCTCCGGAGAAGGCGGGAGCTGATCAGTCGGCTGTTTAAAATGCGCTGAGCCGCTTTGGGCGAAACCCGTTGAGGATGAACAGACTATTACGGCACTGGCGAGAGTGGTTAACCATCGCCTCGCTTTGAATGGAAGTGTCTGCATAAAAATACCTTCGTGTCAATTAACAGTCATCAGGTGTGTTGGCGCTGTACATGCAAAAGGATGCGCCTTCAGTATAGGCGGTCATATTGATGACTGGTGTAGAAACTGTTCAGGATCGTGGGTAAGGTGTAGTTTCAACAACCCACACAGCCCGCGTAGGATGTGGTGAGGAACGAACCGCATCGATCGAGATAAAATCGGATGACCGAATATCGACGAGCAAAACTTGAAGGAGCGACGTATTTTTTCACCGTCAATTGTGCCGAACGCGACGGTAATCGTATCTTGATAGACCATATCAATATGCTGCGGCAGGTCTTCCGCACGGTCAAGGACAGGCACCCCTTCGAAATCGACGCAATGGTCGTTCTGCCCGAACACCTGCACTGCATTTGGTCGTTACCGCCCGGGGATGCGGACTACAAGACTCGATGGGCTTTAATCAAGGCGGGGTTTTCTCGTGTCGTGCCCGGCGGTGAAAGACGATCTGTCAGCCGCCTAAAAAGAGGCGAACGCGGCATTTGGCAGCGTCGTTATTGGGAGCACGTGATTCGCGATGAACAGGATTTCGAACGGCACATCGAGTACATCCATTGGAACCCGGTCAAGCATGGCTGGGTAAGCCGAGTCCGGGATTGGCCCCATTCAAGTTTTCATGCCTATGTGCAGCGGGATATCTACCCAGCGGATTGGGCCTGCGAACCTGATGGCACAGTCAATGGCGGGGAATGACCCGAATGATGCGGTTCGTCCCTCACCGCATCCTACATAATCTGGGAAATCACTACAGCAATGCAAGCTTAACCGTTAGCAGCTCCAGGGACCGGTATCTTACAGTCATCCCCAATAAATTAGTAAATCCTCAGCAGGTCAAACTGAATCGGTTGTCGGTTGGTTTGGTTACATTCTGAACAGGCCACTTTCTGGGCCGCTATAGCAAGAAGTAGGCTACCGCCTAAATGATTACATCCCCTGCGAGTCTACTGAAAAAATCTTTCGATCTCATAATTTTCCAGGAAATCTTCTCAACGCAAACGAAAAACCAAACAATTAGAATAGAATAAGCCAATCAATTTCCAGACTTTCATCATTTTGAGTATTTTCGGTGGCTGTTGTTGTTTTTGCCCACCAATGGACGTTTGTTCTGGTATACGGATTGCTAAACACCAAAATTTATAACAACCAGCTGATTGTCTATCAAAAAAAAATTAAACCACCGGCTTTAGCCGGTCAGCTTTAGCGACGAGAATAGCTGCCAGTGAGCGGGGAGGTGATATGAAATACAGATAACTTACCGGGTATTCACTTTTGGGCGCGCGGGTATTTCTTTGCCACCGTCGGGATGATGACCAAAGAGTATCCGGAGCATCACTTTGAGCCAAATTACGTAGATGACGATTTTCACACGTAACCTGACTAGACGCGTCGTTGACTAGACGCGTATCCGGACTTTCAGTCCATTTTGAAAACCACCCGCTTGAGCCGGTGGCTGTTGAGTTGGACGCCTGCCTCAGTGTATCGGGCACGGCAATTCACAAGGTTTTAGTCATGACAATGGAGAGGATTTAGAATGTCTTTATTTATCAGAAGCTTGACCATCTTTCTCTTTTTTTTCCTCGTAAGCACTTCCTTTGCACACGCCGTCTCTCTAATCAATGGCGGGGTTATTTCTGACGCGATCTCCACACCGGGCGAGTTGGACTCTTACACCTTTTTCGCCAATGCGGGTGAAAGCGTCCAAATCCGGGTTGCTGATACGAGCAACAGCGCCTTCAGACCACGGGTCTTCTTATACCGTCCAGATGGTTCAGAGGTGACGAACACTAACGATTTTTCGGTAGCACAGATTATTTGTCCGAGTGGAAAATGCACGATCGACGCAACGGGCACTTATACGGTGGTTGTCGCTGATTGGACGAGTAACACCGGGACATACGATATTTATTTTACCCGGGCACCGGGAGCAAACGAGGGTGGAGCGCTGATCAACGGTGGGGTTATCAGTGGTCAGATTGACCTTGGCGAGTTGGACTCTTACACCTTTTTCGCAAATGCGGGAGAGAGCGTCCAAATCCGGGTT